>JANXVK010000120.1 GCA_025351675.1 Rhizobacter sp. | reverse complement strand
CCTTCTACCGCGACCGGCGCAACGTCACCCAGCCGGCCCCGCCCGACGTCGCCCAGGTCCACCAACTGCAGGCCAGCGGCCCGCACGGCAGCATCCCGCTGCGGCTGTACCGGCCGCTCGGTTCGCTTGATGCCGAGACGCTGCCGGTGCTCGTCTACTTCCACGGCGGCGGCTGGGTGATCGGCGACCTCGACACCCATGACACGCTGTGCCGCGAGCTCGCCAACGGCGCCGGCTGCGCGGTCGTCGCGGTCGACTACCGGATGGGGCCGGAGCACCGCTTTCCGGCGGCCGTCGACGACTGCGTCGCGGCGACGCACTGGGTCGCGGCGCACGCCGCCGCGCTTCACCTCGACGCCGCGCGCCTGGCAGTCGGCGGCGACAGCGCCGGCGGCAACCTCGCGGCGGTGATCTCGATCGCGGCGCGCGACGGCGGCGATCTGCCCATCGCGTTCCAGTTGCTGATCTACCCGGCCACCGACCAGCACCGCAGCGCACCCTCGCACGCCGAAAACGGCCAGGGCTACCTGCTGACAAGCGAGACGATGACCTACTTCACGGGTCACTACATCGCCGACCCGGCGCAGTACACCGACTGGCGCGCCTCGCCGCTGCTGCACGAGCAGCTCGCGAACCTGCCGCCGGCGCTGGTGCTGACCGCCGGCTTCGATCCGCTGCGCGACGAGGGCAAGGCCTACGCCGAGCGCCTCACCGCGGCCGGCAATTGCGCGAGCTGTGTCTGCTTTGACCGGCAGATCCACGGCTTCATCACGATGGGCAAGCTGCTCGACGAGGCCAACACCGCAGTCGCGCTGTGCGCGGCCGAACTGCGGCGGGCGCTGCGCGTCGCCGCCTGAACGACAGTTGGCCCGGCCTCGAGGTTCATCCGGGAAAACGCCAACGCGGTCCCTGCACAGGCATTGTCAAAAAAACTAGACTCATCCCGGCTCGCAATCCCGAGACGAGGCCACTTCACGGAGAGCACGCACATGAACCAAGACGTTTCCACGCGCCGCAGTTTCTTCCGCCGCACGTGCTGTGGCTCGTTGGGCTTGGCCGCCAGCATCGGCGTTCCGACCGTGTTCGCCGCCGATGCGAACAAGACGTCGATGACGCCAGACCAGGCGCTGGCCACGCTGAAGGAAGGCAACGCACTGTTCCTTGCCGACAAGCCGCGCACGCTCAACGTCCCGGACAGCGAACGCCGCTTGGCAATCGCCCGTGGCCAGACCCCGTTCGTGGTGCTGGTGTCGTGCTCCGACAGCCGGGTGCCGCCCGAAGTGCTGTTCGGCCGCGGCTTGGGCGAGATGTTCATCGTTCGCAATGCCGGCAATACCGTCGACACGGTGGCGATGGGCAGCATCGAGTACGGCATCGCGGTGCTCGGCGTCCCGCTGATCGTGGTGATGGGCCACCAGCGCTGCGGCGCGGTCGATGCGGCGCTGTCGGTGGTCGAGAAGAACACGGTCTATCCGGGCAGCCTGAACCAGATGATCGAGCCGATTCTGCCGGCCGCGTTGCTGGCCAAGGCTGGCGGCACGAAAGGCGACGCCCTGCTCGAGGCCGCAGTGCGCGAGAACATCAAGCGCGTCGTCAACCGCCTGCGCAACTCCGAGCCACTGCTGATGGATCCGATCCGCTCCGGCGCGCTCAAGGTCGTCGGCGCGCATTACAGCCTCGACGACGGCAAGGTCGATTTCTTCGTCTGAGCACCGGCGCGGAGCGGGTTGCGGGTGCCACGGTGACGCCGGTCCGGGCGCGCTCCGCGCCGCGCGCGGTCAGGCTGACAGGCGTGTTCTCACGGCGGCCCGGCGTCGTCACCCTGCCTGTTTGCGCCGCGCCCGCCACGCGCCCCACATCACCAGCAGGCCGGGCAGGATGATCGCGCCCCAGATGATCTTGTCGAGATTCGCCTGAACCCACGGGATGTTGCCGAACAGATAGCCCGCCAGCGTCAGGCTGACGACCCACAGGATGCCACCGGCAACGTTGAACAGCGTGAACTTGCTGCGCGTCATCTGCGCGACACCGCCGACAAACGGCGCGAAGGTGCGCAGGAACGGCAGGAAACGGGCGACCACGATCGTCACGCCGCCGTACTTCTCGTAGAACGCGTGCGCCTGGTTGAAAGCGGCCTTGTTGAAGAAGCGCGAGTTCTCCCACTGGAATACGCGCGGCCCGAAGTGGCGGCCGATCGTGTAGTTGAGCTGATCCCCCAGGATCGCCGCGACGCACAGCAGCACCATCGCCAGCGGCAGGCTCATCAGCCCCACCCCGCACAACGCGCCGACCACGAACAGCAGCGAGTCGCCCGGCAGGAACGGCATCACCACCACGCCGGTCTCGACGAAGATGATCAGGAACAGCAGCGCGTAGACCCAGTTGCCGTAGGCCTGCACGAAGTCGCGCAGGTGCACGTCGACGTGCAGGATGAAGTCGAGAACGAACTGAAGGATTTCCATGCGGCGCGATTATCGGGGCGCGCCGTGGGCGGCGGCGCTTGCCGACGGCCGTGCGGGGTCAATCGACGGTGTCGAAGGACTCGACCTCGTCGAGCCAGGCGGCCACCGCCGGCGGAAACGGCTGGCCCGCCGCGGCGGCGCGCCAGCGCCGGCGCAGCTGATTCGCGCTCGACCGCAGGTGCCAGCGCAACTCGCCGGTCAACGCCCACATCTCGGCGCGCAGGCCCATGTCGGGCTGGGCCAGTTCGGTCAGAAACACGAGCTGCTCGGGCGTGATGCCGGCCTCGAAAAGTATCCGCTGCAGCGTCTCGGCCTGCCCGGCCATCGCCTTGAGCACGGCGGCCGCGGCCGGGTCGAGCCCGGGTGCCGATGCGGCAGCCGCGGCGCGCCAGCGGCCAAGCAGATCGGCCAGCACCCGCAGGCGTTCGACCGACTCGGCGACGGTCGCCTCGACCGTCTCGTCGGCCGGCGGCAGTGCGCGCAGCAGGCGGTGGATCGACGGCACCAGCGACGGCTCGAAGCGCCGCGGGCTGACGCGCAGCAGCAGCGAGACGCGCTGCTCGGGCCGCTCGCGCTCGCCGTCGAACATTGCGGTGACGACCTCGCACAGCGACAGCAAGCGCCCGAGCGGGCTGATCGCGTCGGCGCACAGGCCGCGCGGGTAGCCCGAGCCGTCGAGCTGTTCGTGGTGCTCGAGCACCGCGCGCGCGACGCTCGACGGGTACTCGTGAAAGCGCGCGATCAGCATCGACGAGGTGACGGTGTGCGCGTACAGCGGCCGCAGTTCATCGGCCGTCAGCGGGTTGCCGGCGTCGAGCAGCGCCGCGTCGATGTGCAGCATGCCCAAGTCGTGCAGCAGGCCGGCGCTGGCCGCCACGGTCATGTCGTGGATCGGCGCGCCGCCCTCGCGCACCAGATGCGCGCACAGCAGCGCCATCAGGATGC
The DNA here is from genome assembly GCA_025351675.1 of Rhizobacter sp. GTDB lineage: Bacteria > Pseudomonadota > Gammaproteobacteria > Burkholderiales > Burkholderiaceae_C > LMDS01. The sequence continues at coordinate 5,361 of JANXVK010000120.1, read as the reverse complement.
CGTGGTCGAAGATGGCCGGCCGCGTCTCGCGCGCCAGCGTCAGGTGAAACGCCACCGGTGGCGGCAACGGAATCGCCTCGATCGATTGCAGCAGCATGCTGCGCACCCGGCCCACCGGGCCCATCAGGCCGAAGAACGGCAGGCGCGCCATCGCGGCCTCGGCGGCCTCGCGCAGCAGTGCGCCGGTGACGGGCAAGTCGGTTGCGAGGCTCTCGTCGAGTGGCCCGGTCAGGCGGTGCGACAGCAGCCGGTCGTACAGCCCGCCGTCGACGGCCAAGCCACCTTCGAGCAGCTTGATGCCTTGGTGGTTGTAGATCGCCCGAAAGGTCTTGACCGGGCGGCGCGCGCCCATGTCGCTGACAGCGCGCAGGAATGCGGGGCTTTCTGCGGCGGAGGCGATCAGGGTGGGTTGTTCAATCATGGGTCCTGCTGACGACTGCAAACCCATTGTGAATGCGGGCGCCGGCGCCGCGATCCGGCGAAATGACGCGGCAACAACAGCCTGTTCGCGGCTTTCTACAATGCAGCAATGAACGCCGCCTCTCTGGCTCAATCGCAGCCCCGCCCCCGCCGCCCGATCCGCGAGCTGCCCGACGAACTCGTCAGCCAGATCGCCGCCGGCGAGGTGGTCGAGCGGCCGGCCTCGGTGGTGCGCGAGCTGGTCGACAACGCGCTCGACGCCGGCGCGACCGAGATCGCGGTGAAGCTGGTCGGCGGCGGCATCCGCGCGATCGTGGTCGAAGACGACGGCGCCGGCATTCCGGCCGACGAGCTGCCGCTCGCGCTGCGCCGCCATGCGACCAGCAAGATCGCATCGCTGACCGAGCTCGAAGGCGTCGCGACGATGGGCTTTCGCGGCGAGGCGCTGGCCGCAATCGCGTCGATCGCCGAGGTTTCGATCGCGAGCCGCACGCCCGATGCGCCGCACGCGCAGCGGCTCGACGCGCGCTCCGGCGAGCTGGTACCGGCGGCGCGCGGTGTGGGCACGAGCGTGGAGGTGCGCGAGCTGTTCTTCGCGACGCCGGCACGGCGCAAATTCCTGAAGACCGCGGCGACCGAGTTCGCGCATTGCGTCGAAGCCGTGCGCCGGCATGCGCTGGCGCGGCCCGAGGTGAGCTTCACGGTCTGGCATGACGGCAAGCTGAGCGCCCAGTGGCGCCGCGCGAGTGCCGAGCAACGCGTGATCGACGTGCTCGGCCACGACTTCGTCGACCAGAGCCGCGAGCTCGCGATCGAATCCGGCGTGCTGCGCATCAGCGGGCGCAGCGGCACGCCCGAGGCGGCGCGCGCGCGGGCCGATCAACAGTACGTGTATGTCAACGGCCGCTTCGTGCGCGACAAGCTGATCGCACACGGCGTGCGTTCCGCGTACGAGGACGTGTTGCACGGCGGGCGCCAGCCGGCCTATGTGCTGTTCATCGAGATCGCACCCGACCGTGTCGATGTCAACGTGCACCCGACCAAGGTCGAGGTGCGCTTTCGGGAATCGCGCGAGGTGCACCAGGCGGTGCGGCGGGCGGTGGAGACCGCGTTGGCCATTCCTCGCGCAGGGCTGGCGTCGGCTGAGTCGAACGCGACCTCGTTCGTTGCGCCTGAGTTCCGTCGCTACGACAGCGCGCAGCAAACCTCGCTCGGGCTGCAACAGCTCTCGACGCTCTACGCACAGCAGTTGCCGGCGCGCTGGAACGGTGAAGCCGCGCCCGCGCCGACTGTGCTGAGCACCGCCGCCGCGCCCGTCTACACGCTGCCCGCGGCCGCACTCGACAGCTGGCCGCTCGGCCGCGCGGTCGCGCAGATCGCCGGCATTTTCGTGTTGGCCGAGAACGCGCAGGGGCTGGTGATCGTCGACATGCACGCGGCGCACGAGCGCATCGTCTACGAACGCCTGAAGGCGAGCTGGGGCAATCGACTGGGTCAGGCGATCGAATCGCAACCGCTGCTGATCCCGGCCACGTTTGCCGCGACACCGCAAGAAATCGCCACCGCCGAAGCGCAGGTCGACAACCTGCGCGCGCTTGGCCTCGACGTGAGCCCGCTGTCGGCCGCCGTGCTCGCGGTGCGCTCGCACCCCGCCGCGCTCGCCGGTGGCGACGTGGTCGAGCTCGCGCGCAGCGTGCTCGCCGAGCTCGCGCAGTTCGACGCCAGCAGCGTGATCCAGCGCGCGCAGCACGAAATCCTGTCGACGATGGCGTGCCACGGCGCGGTTCGCGCGAACCGCCATCTCACGCTCGACGAGATGAATGCGCTGCTGCGCGACATGGAGCGCACCGACCGCGCCGATCAGTGCAATCACGGGCGACCCACCTGGCGCCAGATCACGCTGAAAGAACTCGATGGCCTGTTCTGGCGCGGTCGTTGAACTTTCACCGGCCAGCGCAATCTGTTCCCGATGCTGCAATTCCTGACGACGATCCGCTGGCGCTGGCCCGCCCTCGCCTTGCTCGCTTGCTTGTCGTTGGCAGCGCTGGCCGGCTGCGTCAGCCTCGACACGCAACAGCGCAAGTGGATTTTCCAGGCCAGCGTGCTGACGACGCAAGACAACGGCGCGCGCATCGACGGCTTGGACGATGTCTGGATCACGCTGCCTGATTCACAAGGTGCGCCCGGCGCACCGTCCCCAGGCAAGCCCAGGCTGCACGGGCTCTGGCTCGCCGGCCCAACGCCGAACGCGCCGGTGATGCTCTACCTGCACGGCGCGCGCCGCAATGTCGAGAGCAGCGTGTTCCGCATCCGCCACATGCGCGGGCTCGGTTTCGCGGTGCTGGCGGTCGACTACCGCGGCTTCGGCCGCAGCACCGACGAGCTGCCGTCGGAGGTCAGCGTCAACGAAGACGCGCGCGCCGGCTGGGCCTGGATCGCGGCCAAGTACCCGGGCCGTGACCGCTACATCTTCGGCCACTCGCTTGGCGGCGCGATCGCGGTGCGGCTCGCCGCCGAGGTCGAGGACGCGAAGGGGCTGATCGTCGAAGGCACGTTCACGTCGATTCCGGCGGTGTTCGAGACGATGAAGTGGGGCTGGTTGCCGATCACCCCGCTGATCACGCAGCGTTTCGATTCGGGCGACCGCATCGCCAAGGTCAGGGTACCGGTGCTGGTGGTCCACGGCGCCGCGGATTCGCTGATCCCGTCGGCGCTGGGCCGCGCGCTGTACGAGAAGGCGGCGGCACCGAAGCGCTTCGTGCTGGTCGAGGGCGGCACCCACTACAGCACCAACGGCCGCGGGCAGCAGCAGTATCGGGATGCGCTGCGGGCGTTGTACGGGTTGGGGGCTTGAGGGCCCCGCCCGAATGGAACCGCCGGACCCATCCGATCCAGTACTTCGGGAGCGCCGTTGCCAACGTCAAGAGTCCACCCCGCCCGCGCCGTCGTGCCAGACGCGACGGCGCCGCACGACCGAGCCGAGTCTGCGTCCGAGCTGATCGACGCGAAAATCGCGGGTCTAAGCGATTGGCGGGGCGCGATGCTCGCCCGGCTCCGCGCTCCGATCAAGGAGGCCGACCCCGAAGTGACCGAGGAGTGGAAGTGGCGCATTCCGGTCTGGTCGCACCACGGGCTGATCTGCACCGGCGAGACGTACAAGAAGGTCGTGAAGACGACCTTCGCCAAGGGCGCCTCCCTGGCAGACCCTTCGGGCCTCTTCAATTCCAGTCTCGAGGGCAAGGTCAGGCGCGCCATCGACTTCCGCGAAGGCGACACGCTGGACGAGGAGGCTCTGAAGGCGCTCATTCGGGCCGCCGTGACCCTGAACAAGGCTTCGGCCCGCGGTTGATGGCTGCGGCAGCGGAGAAAAAATTTGCCAAACGACCTGCCGATCCTCTACTCCTTTCGCCGCTGCCCCTATGCCATCCGGGCACGGCTCGCGGTGAAGGGCTCGGGCGCCTGCGTGGCACTGCGCGAGGTGGTGCTTCGCGACAAGCCTGAGGAGCTCATCGCCGCATCGCCGAAGGCGACCGTGCCGGTGCTGCAACTGCCCGATGGCAGCGTGCTCGAGCAAAGCCTCGACATCATGCGCTGGGCACTGCGGGCTCACGATCCCCACAGTTGGCTGCTCACCGACGAGCAGCACGAGACGCAGACCTTGATCGATCTCAACGACGGACCGTTCAAGCAAGCGCTGGATCGCTACAAGTACGCTTCGCGCGATCCGGAGCGCCCGGTGGCGTCGTCTCGGGACGACGCCGTCGCGCTGATGTTGGCGCCGTTGAACGCGCGCCTCGCGGATCACCGCTTTCTGCTTCGAGACACGCCCTCGCTGGCCGACATGGCGATCGTGCCGTTCGTGCGCCAGTTCGCCGCCGTCGACGATGCGTGGTTCCGCCATGCGCCGCTCCCGCATCTGCAAACCTGGATGGAAGGCATCACGGCGTCGGCACTGTTCGCCTCTGCAATGCACAAGTACGCTGCCTGGCAGCCGGGCCACGCCGACATCGTGTTCTGAACCGCTCGATCACGGCCTGCTCATGCACTACCTGACGTTCGACTTCAGCGACGCCGACGACCGCCTGACCACGATCGAGGCGATGGCGTCGACGCCCGCGGCCGACCATGCGGCGGTGATGAACGAGGTGCAGCGCGTCATGGACTGGGCCTGGCGAAGCTTCCCGCACACCCACGGATCGGCCGATGACGGCGCGGATTGGGACCATGACCTTCAGGTGACGGTCGAAGAGGGTCATTGGCACGCGGTCACGCTCACGCTGACCGCGTCGGCACGATTCGTCGAAGACTTTGTCGCCGAGTTCGGCGATCCCGACGTCGCTTGATCAGCGCCTGCGCGGCGCGGGCAGCGTGGCCGCCCGCACCAGTTCACTCGCCGGGCCGACCACCTCGTGCAGGTCCGCGAGCCGGTCGCGCTCGATGTAGGTCAGCACCAACTCGTTGATGCCACCGACGATCGCCATCGCCATCGGCGGCGACAGGCTGCGCCGGTTCGCGACCGATGACGCGTTCGCGACGCCGAGGATGAAGTCGGCAATCTCCTGGTTGACGCGGCGGCGCGCGGCGAGCCCGTCCGGCCCGAGCCCGAGAATTTCGATGAACAGCGTTCGCATCAGCGCCGGGTTGACCGCCATCGCACCGAGGTAGGCCGAGAGCGCACGCTCGATCTGCGCGTCCCAGGGCTGGCCGGGGTCGATGGCGCCGCGCAGCACCTCGAGCGCCTTGTGGCTGGCCGCCTCGTAGAGCGCGATCAGGCACTCGGCCTTGGTCGCGAAGTGCTCGTAGAACGTACGGCGCGACACACCGGCCTCGCGGACGATGTCGGCGATCGTCGTCTCGGCGTAGCTCGTTGCGGCGACCGCGCGCGCCATGCCGTCGAGCAGGCGGGCTGCGGGTTCGCGGGGTACGGTCTCGGAGTCGGTC
>JANXVK010000118.1 GCA_025351675.1 Rhizobacter sp. | reverse complement strand
CTTGTCGCCGGCCGGCGTCAGTTCGACCTGCTGCTTCTCGGTGCCGGCCAGCAGCGTCAGGCGGGCGCTCGCTTTCGCCACATCGGCCAGCTTGCCGTGGTCGCGCAGGTAGAGACGGATCAGTGCCGGTTTGGCAACGAGTTCGTAGTCGAGCGCCGGCGTGGCCGCCACCACGCCGCCGTGCAGCGGTTTGTGGTCGTCGCCAGCGGCGTGATGGTCACCGGCCGCCGAAGCGGTGCCGGCGAAGACGAGCAGCAGCGAGGCAATTGAGTGGCGAGATTTCATGATGAAGCGTCCTGTCGTGGTGAGAGTCGTGGTGAGCATGGGAAGGGTCGAACACAAGGGAGATCAAAGCGCCTCGGCATCCTTGTGGTCCATCAGTTGCTCGGCGGCGCGGCGGCCGAACAGCCAGAACATCGCGGGCGTCAGAAAGGTGTCGAGCAGGGTGGCGCTGATCAGGCCGGAGAAGATCACCACCGCCACCGGGTGCAGCACCTCGGTGCCGGGCCGCTCGGCCTCGAACAGCAGCGGCGCGAGTGCGAAGGCGGTGACCAGTGCCGTCATCAGCACCGGGCTCAGCCGTTCCAGCGACCCGCGCACGATCATCTTGTGATCGAAGCTCTCGCCCTCGAAGCGCATCAGGTTGATGTAGTGGCTGACCTTCAGGATGCCGTTGCGCACCGAGATGCCGGCCAGCGTGATGAAGCCCACCAGCGCCGCCACCGACAGCGGTTGACCCGACAGCCACAGCCCCAGCACCGCGCCGACCAGCGCGAGCGGGATGTTGGCCATGATCAGCGCCGACAGCACGGCCGACTTGTAGCGGCTGTACAGCACCACGAACATCAGCGTCAGCGACACCAGCGAGAGCAGCCCGACCAGCCGCGAGGCCTCTTCCTGGGCCTGGAACTGCCCGCCCAGCGTGATGAAGCTGCCCTCGGGCAACTTCGTCTCGGCGACGACCGCGCGGATGTCGGCGACGATCTCCGACAACGCACGCCCCGACGCATTCGCCGACAGCACGATGCGGCGCTTGCCGTCGTCGCGGCTGATCTGGTTCGGGCCGTCGCCGTCTTCGATGCTGGCGATCTTCGACAGCGGAATGCGCCCGTTCGGCGTCTCGATCAGGATCTGCCCCAACCCCTCGACCGAGCGCGCCGATTCGGGCAGCCGCACCACCAGCGCGAAGCGCCGGCCGCCCTCGACGACCTGCGTGATCTTCTCGCCTTCGACCAGGTTCTGCAGCGTCGTCAGCACCTGCGGCGCCGGCACGCCGTACTGCGCGGCGGCGGCGTAGTCGACCCGCACCTTGATCTGCGGCGCCAGCACCTGCTTCTCGATCTGCAGATCGGCGATGCCGGGGATCGCTGCGAGGCGCGCGCGCAGCACGTCGGCCTGGCCGCGCAGCGCGTCGAGGTCTTCGCCGAAGATCTTGATCGCGATCTGCGAGCGCACGCCCGAGAGCATGTGGTCTATGCGGTGCGAGATCGGCTGGCCGATCTCGAGCGCCGCCGGCAGGTTGATCAGGCGGGCGCGGATGTCGGCACTGATCTCGGCCATGCTGCGCGTCAGCTCGGCGCTCGGCTTCAGGCCAACGTCGAGCTCGCTGACATGCACGCCCTCGGCATGCTCGTCGAGCTCGGCCCGGCCGCTGCGCCGGCCGACATGCGTGACTTCGGGCACCTGCTTGATCAGCACCTCGGCCTGGCGTGCGAGCGCCGCCGTCTCGGCCAGCGTGACGCCCGGGTTCAGCCGCAGGCCGACCAGCAGCGTGCCCTCGTTGAACGGCGGCAGGAAGGTCGTCGGAAAGAACGGCACCGCGATCGCCGAGAGCAGCACCGCCACGCCCGCCGCCGCCAGCGCCGCCCTCGGCCGGTCGAGCACCGTTTGCAGGCTGCCCCGATAACGCGCCTTCAGCCAAGCGAGCAGCCGCGTGTCACCGTGATCCAGCGTCTTCATGCGCGGCAGCAGGTAGAAGCTGAGCACCGGCGTGACCGTGACCGAGACGATCAGTGAGGCCAGCGTCGAGACGATGAACGCGATGCCCAGCGGCACGAACAGCTTGCCCTCCAGCCCCGGCCGCGCGAACAGCGGGATGAACACCAGCACGATGATCACGGTCGCGTACAGGATCGCCGAGCGCACCTCCATCGTCGCGCGCGCCACGATCTCGATCGGGTTCAGCCGATGCTCGGGAAGGATTGACGACCCCTTGGGCACCTTCGGTGCCCGCCCCCCGAGGGGAGTGTCATCGCCTTGGGGCGGCCCGGCGGCGATGACGGCGCGGTCTTCCTTCAGCCGGCGCAGCACGTTCTCGACACCGACCACCGCATCGTCGACCAGCCCGCCGATCGCGATCGCCAGGCCGCCGAGTGTCATCGTGTTGATCGAGAGGCCGAAGTAGCGGAACACGAGCGCCGTGACGAAGATCGAGACCGGGATCGCAGTCAGCGCGATGATCGTCGGGCGCAAGGTGCCGAGGAAGAAAAACAGGATCACCGCGACGAACACCGAGGCGCCGATCAGCTTCCCCTGCAGCGTGGTGATCGAGGCTTCGATGAAGGTCGCTTGCCGGAACGTGACCTGCGGCGCCTGCATGCCCGGTGGCAGCGAGGTCTTCAGGTCCGCCAGCGCCTCCTCGATCGCGCGCGTCAGCGCGATCGTGTCGGCGGTCGGCTGCTTCTGGATGCCCAGGATCACGGCCGGCCGGCCCTCGAAGCCCGCATCGCCGCGCTTGGTGGCCGCCGCGAAGGTCACCTCGGCGATCTGCCGCATCAGGATCGGTTGCCCGCCCTTCGCGGTCAGCGCGAGGTTCTTCAGGTCGTCGAGCGACGAGGTGCGGCCGAGGTTGCGGATCAGGTATTCGCGCCCGTTCAGTTCGAGGAAGCCGCCCGAGGTGTTGCCCGAGTAGCCCTTCAGCGCGGCTTCGAGTTGCTCGTGCGTGATGCCGAGCTCGGCCATGCGCACCGTGTTCGGCTGCACCTGGAACTGCCGCACCTCGCCGCCGATCGGGATCACCTGTGCGACGCCGGGCACCGACAGCAGGCGTGGCCGCAACACCCAGTCGGCGTACTCGCGCACCGCCATCGCGGTGATCTTGCTTGTGTCGACCGGAATCGCGATCTGCATGATCTCGCCCATGATCGAGCTGATCGGCCCCATGCGCGGCGTCACGCCCGCTTTGATCCCCTCCTCCATCGACGCGAGGCGCTCCGACACGAGCTGGCGGGCGCGGAAGATGT
>JANXVK010000072.1 GCA_025351675.1 Rhizobacter sp. | reverse complement strand
GTTGCCCTCCGACCCCGAGCCGGCGAAGAAGACGTGCTGGAACTGCGGTGGCGTGACCTGCGCCAGCAGCTCGGCCAGTTCGATCGCCGGCACGTTGGCGGTCTGAAAAAAGCTGTTGTAGAACGGCAGCGTCGTCATCTGCTCGGTCGCCGCCTCGATCAGCTCGGTTCGGCCGTAGCCGACGTTGACGCACCACAGGCCCGACATCGCATCGAGGATGTGATTACCGTCGCTGTCGCGCAGGTAGATGTTGTCGGCCGAGACGATCACGCGCGAGCCCTTCGCGGCCAGCGACTTGAAATCGGTGAACGGGTGCAGGTAGTGGGCGGTGTCGGCGGCCTGCCAGTCGGCGGTGGTGCGCTTGGCGTTCGATGCGGTCATCGTCATTCCTCGATCAGACGTGCAGCAGCAAATGCTCGCGCTCCCACGGCGAGATCACCTTCATGAACTCGTCGTGCTCGATTTCCTTGACCTCGGAGTAGACCGTGATGAACTCCTTGCCGAGCACGTCGTGCAGGTCCTTCTCGTCGGCGAGCCAGCCGAGCGCTTCGCTCAACGAGCGCGGCAACTGGTACTCGGAAAGGTAGGCATCGCCCTTGCACTCGGGCGCGGGCTCGATTTTGTTTTTCATGCCAAGGTAGCCGCAGGCGAGCGTCGCGGCGAGCGCGACATACGGGTTCGCATCGGCGCCGATCACGCGGTTCTCGATGCGGCGCGCGGCGGGCGTGGCCACCGGCGAGCGAATGCCCACGGTGCGGTTGTCGCTGCCCCATTGAATGTTGATCGGCGCGGCGGTCGAGCGCGCCAGGCGCCGGTACGAGTTGACGTAGGGCGCGAACAGCGCCATCGCCGCCGGCGTGTACTTCTGCAGCCCGCCGATGTACCAGTAGAACTCCTTGCTCGGCGAGCCGTCTTCGTTGCTGAAGATGTTCTTGCCGGTGGCCTTGCTCAGGATGCTCTGGTGCACATGCATCGCGCTGCCCGGCTCGCCGGCCATCGGCTTGGCCATGAAGGTCGCGTACATCTCGTGGCGCAGCGCGGCCTCGCGAATGGTGCGCTTGAAGAAGAACACCTCGTCGGCCAGGCCGAGCGGGTGGTCGTGAAAGAAGTTGATCTCCATCTGCCCGGCGCCGACCTCGTGGATCAGCGTGTCGACGTTCAACTCCATCTTGCCGCAGTAGTCGAAGATGTCCTCGAACAGCGGGTCGAACTCGTTCACCGCGTCAATCGAATAGGCTTGGCGCGAGGTCTCGGCGCGGCCGCTGCGGCCCTTGGGCGGGCGCAGTGGCGTGTTCGGGTCGGCGTTGCGCTCGATCAGGTAGAACTCGAGCTCGGGTGCCACGACCGGGTCCCAGCCCTCGGCGGCGTACAGGTCGCAGATGCGGCGCAGCACCGAACGCGGCGCGTACGGGATCATGTTGCCGTCGCGGTCGAAGCAGTCGTGGATCACCTGCGCGGTCGGGTCGGTCGCCCACGGCACGATGCGCACGGTGCTCGGGTCGGGGCGCAGATGCATGTCGCGATCGGTCGGGTGAATCACGTCGTAGTACGGCCCGTCAGCGGGGAAGTTGCCGGTCACGCCGATGCCGACGATCGCCTCGGGCAGGCGCATGCCGCGGTCTTCGGTGAATTTCTCGCGCGGCAGGATCTTGCCGCGGGCCACGCCGGTGAGGTCGGGAACGAGGCATTCGATCTCGGTCACGCGGTGTTCGTTGAACCAGTTTTCGAGGTCGGCGAAAGTGAAGTTTCTTTTATCCACCATGGGGGCACCTGTTGTGTGGGCGCGGTCGTCTCGTGACGCTGGGCCGGGATCGAGGGTCGGGTCGAGCGTGGCGCCGTCGTTGCGGTTGGGCGGGCCACGCAATATGCGCACCTATCGATCGGGGACGGATTCGCGATGGGGCATCCGATGGCGATCACGGTGGGCCCGGCAGGCGGCGCCAAAGGCCTCGAACAGGCGGGTCGAGACCGGGTTCGTCGCGGCTTGCCACTCGGGGTGCCATTGCACGCCGAGGTTGAAGCCGCGCGCCTCGGCGACCGAGAAGGCTTCCACCAGGCCATCGAGCGCGAGCGCCTCGATGCGCAGGCCTTTCGCGAGCCGGTTCACGCCTTGGCCGTGAACCGAGTTGACGCGAATGGTGGAGGCATCGAGCACGCTCGCGAGCACGCCGCCGGGCTGCACGAACACATCGTGCGTGAGGGCGTACTGCAGCTCGGCGGGCGCATCTTTCGGCGCGCGGTGATCGTGGCGATCGGGCACCTCCTGCACCGCCTGGTGCAGCGATCCGCCCAGCGCGACGTTCGCCTCCTGAAAACCGCGGCAAATCGCGAACAACGGGATGCCGCGCGCCAGCGCCCGCGGGATCAGCGGCAGCGTCCATGCATCGCGATCGGCATCGAGGGGCAGTGTTGGGTCGTGCAGGTCTTCGGCGAAGTGGCGCGGGTGAACGTTTGATGCCGAACCGGTCAACAGCACGCCGTCGGCGAGGTCGAGCAGCGCATCGAGTTCGTCGACCAAGGCGGTCGGCACGATCAGCGGCGTACACCCGGCGAGGCGGACCGCGTCAACGTACTTCTTGCCGGCGACGTGAAAAGCGTGATCGCCCAGCATGCGGTTGCATGCGGGCACGAGCACCACCGGTTTGGGTCGGGAGGAGGGCGCTGTGGGCATGCTTTACAGCATACCGTGGGTCATGACAGCCCCTCGGCCGACGGGTGCGTCGGCCGGTCCCCCGCGAGGACTGCGGGCCGGCTTGGGCCGGCCCGGCGCTCGGCCCCCTCAGGCGTTCGTTTTCAGCACATCCGCGATCGTGCTGACCATCTGGTCGATGTGCGAACTCTCGACGATCAGCGGCGGCGACAGCGCGATCGTGTCGCCGGTGGTGCGGATCATCACGCCGCGCTCCCAGCATTCGAGAAAAACATCGAACGCGCGCTTGCCCGGCTGGCCGGCGACCGGCTGCAGCTCGATGCCGCCGACCAGGCCGATGTTGCGCACGTCGATCACGTGCGGCAGGCCCTTGAGCGAATGCAGCGCGTTCTCGAACACCGGCGCCATCGTCGCGGCGCGGGTCAGCAGGCCGTCTTCGACGTAAGTGTCAAGTGCGCCGAGCGCCGCGGCGCAGGCGAGCGGGTGGGCCGAGTAGGTGTAGCCGTGCGGGAACTCGATCAGATGATCGGGGCCGGTCATGAAGGCGTCATGGATCGACTGCTTCGCGAACACCGCGCCCATCGGCACGCAGCCGTTGGTGATGCCCTTGGCGACCGTCATCAGGTCGGGCGTCACGTCGAAGTGCTGGGCGGCGAACGGCGAGCCCAAGCGGCCGAAACCGGTGATCACCTCGTCGAAG
>JANXVK010000052.1 GCA_025351675.1 Rhizobacter sp. | reverse complement strand
GGCAACCCGGTGCAAGACGTCTACCTGCGCGAGGTCAAGGGCAACAACAACGAGTACCGGTCGATCGCCGTGAAGGCGCTGGCCGACCCGGCACGCGGTTGTAAGCTGTAGGCCTCCGTCTCCTTCGTCAACGGGCGGCCGCGTGCCGCCCTTTTCTTTGGCTTGGCGCGCGCTTCGCACGCGCCGCTTGGTATCGGTTGTCCGTGGACCTCGCCACCTTCCTCGTCCAGTGCCTGAACGCCGTGCAGTACGGCCTGCTGCTGTTCCTCGTCGCCAGCGGCCTGACGCTGATCTTCGGGATCATGGGCGTGATCAACCTCGCGCACGGCAGCTTCTACATGATCGGCGCGTACATCGCGTTCGTGCTGGCGCCGTACTTCGGCGACTGGTTTGTGACCAAGCTCGTCGTCGGCGTGCTGCTCGCCGCGGTATTCGGCTACCTGCTCGAATGGGCGTTCTTCAGCTTTCTCTACCAGCGCGATCACCTGCAGCAGGTGCTGATGACCTACGCGCTGATCCTCGTGTTCGAGGAAGCGCGCAGCCTGCTCGTCGGCAACGACGTGCACGGCGTGCAGGCGCCGGCGTGGCTCGCGGGCGGGTTCGAGCTCGGCGGGCTGATGTCGTACCCGTGGTACCGCGTGTTCGCCTCGGTTGCGTGCGTCGTCGTCGCGCTCGCGCTGTACTGGGTCGTGAATCGCACGCGGCTGGGCATGATGATCCGCGCCGGCGCGAGCAACCGCGACATGGCGCGCGGCCTGGGGCTGGACATCAAGCGGCTGTACCGCGTCGTGTTCGCGGGCGGCGTCGCGCTCGCGGCGCTGGCGGGGATGATCGCGGCGCCATTGTCTTCGGTCTATCCGGGCATGGGCGGCAGCGTGCTGATCATCTGCTTCGTCGTCGTCGTGATCGGCGGGATCGGGTCGATCACCGGGGCGTTGATTGCCTCGCTGCTGGTCGGCTTCGTCGACACGTTCGGGAAGGTTTTCTTCGCGGAGTACAGCGGGGTCGGTGTGTACCTGCTGATGGCGGTGATCCTGGTGTGGCGACCCGAAGGCCTGATGAAGCGGGCGTACTGAGATGAAGCAAACGTGGCTCATCCCGGTCGTCGCCGGCCTCGTTCTGCTGGCCTTGCCGCCCTTCCTCTCGCCGTACCTGCACGACCTCGTCGTGAAGATTGCGATCTACGCGGTCTTCGCGCTCAGCCTCGAACTGCTGGTCGGCGTGACCGGGCTCGTGAGCCTCGGCCACGCGGCGTTCCTGGGCATCGGCGCGTATGTCACCGTGCTCGCGTCAGGCGACAGCGGCGGCTCGGTCGCGACGACGCTGCCGCTCGCGATTCTGGCGGCCGCGGCCTACGCGCTCTTCGTCGGCGCGCTGAGCCTGCGCACCAAGGGTGTGTACTTCATCATGGTCACGCTCGCGTTCGCGCAGATGGCCTACTTCGTGTTCCACGACACCAAACTCGCCGGCGGCAGCGACGGCCTGTTCCTCTACGTCAAGCCGGTGCTCGGCGCCCTGAGTCTCGACGACAAGCGCACGCTGTACTACACGGTGATGCTCGCGCTGATCGGCACCTATGCGCTGCTCGCGCTGCTGATGCGTTCGCGCTTCGGCCACGCGCTCGCGGGCATCCGCGTCAACGAACAGCGCATGCGCGCGGCGGGCTATTCGACCTACGGGTACAAGCTGGCGGCTTTCGTGATCGCCGGTGCGCTCGCGGGCATGGCGGGTTTTCTGCTGGCGGTGAAGGACGGCACCGTGAACCCCGAACTCCTGAGCTGGCACGAATCGGGCGCGGTGCTGCTGATGCTGATCCTCGGCGGCATCGGCCACCTGCGCGGCGCGGTGATCGGCGCGATCGCGTTCACGCTGCTGAAGGAGCTGTTCCAGCTCGAATCCCTGCTCGGCCCGCTCGCAAGCCATTGGCAGATGACGCTCGGCCTGACGATCATCGCGTTCGTCGCGCTGTTGCCGAAGGGCCTGATCGGACTGCGCCAACGCCTGACCGGAGCGGCGCATGGTTGACGTGAAACCCCTGCTTCGCGCCGACGGGCTGACGCGCCGCTTCGGCGGCCTCACCGCCGTCAGCCAGGTTTCGCTCGACCTGCACATCGGCGAGGTCCACGCGGTCATCGGCACCAACGGCGCGGGCAAGTCGACGCTGATCAACATGCTCTCGGGCGAGATGCCTGCGAGCAGCGGCACGATCGCGCTCGACGGTCACGACATCGGCACGTGGCCGCAGCCGAAGCGCGCACGCGCCGGCATCGGCCGCAGCTACCAGCGCACCACGATCTTCCCGAGCTTCAGCGTGCTCGAGAACTGCCGCCTCAGCGCGCAGGCCGCGCAGCCGCGCGCATGGGCGGTCTGGCAATCGGCGCAGCAATGCGCGCACAGCACGCTGGCCGCGCGCGCGGCACTCGACGCCGCGGGGCTGAGCAACGAGCCGCATCGCCCGGCCGGCCTGCTCAGCCACGGCGGCCAACGTCAACTCGAGATCGCGATGTGCCTGGCGACGAACCCGCGCGTGCTGCTGCTCGACGAACCGCTCGCCGGCATGGGCGCCGAAGAAACCGAGCGCATGCTGGGGCTGCTTGCCGAGCTCAAGCGCAGCCACGCGGTGCTGCTGGTCGAACACGACATGGACGCGGTGTTTCGCATCGCCGACCGCATCACGGTGATGGTCAACGGCACGGTGATCGCGAGCGACGTGCCCGAGCGCATCCGCACCAATCCCGAGGTCCTCGTGGCGTACCTCGGCGAGGCGCATTGAGATGCTCCAGCTCACCGACATCAACACCTACTACGGCGACAGCCACACGCTGCGCGGCGTGAGCCTCGTTCTGCCTGCCGGCACCGCGCTCGGTCTGCTCGGGCGCAACGGCATGGGCAAGACGACGCTGATCCGCGCGCTGATGGGCTATGTGCGGGTCGCGAAGGGGCAAGTGCAATGGCACGACCGCGCCATGACGAATGCGCCGCCCGAACGCATGGCGCGGCTCGGCATCGGCTACGTGCCCGAAGGCCGCGGCATCTTCCCGAACCTGTCGGTGCGCGAGAACCT
>JANXVK010000047.1 GCA_025351675.1 Rhizobacter sp. | reverse complement strand
ACTTCTCACCTTGATTGACGCGCTACTCGCACCTTGATTGACGCTGGACAGACGCTCGACGAACGCGGGGAAGTCATTGGCCAGCTTCGTCGCGGCCTCACCGATGACGACGATATTCAGGATCACGGCCTGCTGGGTGCGCCGGTCGGCAAGAAAGCCGTCTTGGTCCAGACGCTCGATGTACGAGCACGCAAGTTGGATGGCTTCGAGCATGTGCCCGAGATAGTCGATGGCGCGGGCTTCGTTCACACCGGCCGCGCCTGCGCCAAAATTTCGGCGCGGAACTTCGGCGGGAGATCACCCGGCGTCAGCAGATCGACGCGCACGCCAAGCAAGCCCTCGAGTTCGCTCTGCAGCCCACCGAGATCGAACAGGGTGGCCCCGGGCAAGGGATCGACGATCAGATCGAGATCGCTACCTTCGCGATCCGCACCGTGCAGCACCGAACCGAACACGCGCAGATTTGCCGTGTTGAAACGGCTCACCGCCCCTTGCACGGCAGCGCGATTCGCCTCAAGCGCCACGGATGGTCGCATCGTCAAATCCTGTTGTGTAGCAAGTCGGGCAGACATGCCTCTTGCAACGGATGGTAGCGCCGATTGGGGCGCCTCCGCGAGCCGGGGCCCTCAGCCCAACTCCGTGGGAGAGGTGATTTCGTCACGCGCGCGGCAGGCGCTGCAGCCGACGACCGTGAGCCGCACGGTCAGGGACGGCGTTCCCTTGTTGGCAAACCGTGCGGGCACTGCACCGATCACGCCTGAGCTGGTGAGTCGGCTGCGCGACGAGTTGCCGTGAAGTGCGCGCCGCCGCTCTCTGCCGCCTTGTGTAGACTACTGTGCAAGGAGTCACACATGGCCACCAATCTGGCGATCGATCCCGAGCTTCTCAACCGCGCCGTTGAGGTCAGCGGTGAGCGAACCAAGAAGGCGGTCGTCACAAAAGCATTGCAGGAATTCATTGCCCGCCGCGAGCGAAAGCGGGTGGTTGAACTGCTGGGCAAGCGAGTGGGACGACTCGTTCAACTGCAAGGCTGAGCGCTCCAGGTCGTGACTTTGCTTGTCGACACGAGCGTTTGGTCGCTCGCTTTGCGCCGCGATGCTCCATCCTCTGACCCTGAAGTTCACCAACTCAGGGATGCACTGATGGGCGCCGATGTTGTCGTCACGACCGGAGTCGTAGTTACGCTGTGCGAATGAGCACGCTGCGCTTCAAATGGGATGAACGCAAGGCCACCGCGAACGCCAGAAAGCACGTCGTGACCTTTGAAGAGGCGAAGTCTGCCTTCGTCGGAGGCCGAGGTAGAGTGTGAGCATGATTCAGCCCGGAGCAGCGCGATGAAGCAACGTGTGATCGTCGTGGACAAAGAGATCCAGAGCGGGGCGCCGGTCTTCGCGGGAACGCGCGTGCCGGTGAAGATCCTGTTCGACTACCTGGAAGCCGGCGATCCTCTTGATGTCTTTGTCCGCGAGTTTCCTTCCATTACCCGCGAGATGGCCGTCGCCGCTCTCGAGGAGGCACAGTCCGCCTTGATTCACGATGCGCATCCTGCTTGACGAGTCGCTGCCGAAGGCACTCCTCACTCGTCTGGTTGGGCACGAAGCAGCAACTGTTGTCGACTGCGGGTGGTCCGGCGTCAAGAATGGCAAGCTCTTGGCCTTGGCGGCGACGCGCTTCGACGTCTTTCTGACCGCGGACCAGAACCTGGAATTCCAGCAGAACCTCTCGACGCTTCCGATCGCGGTATTGGTTCTCGTCGTGAGGAACAACCGGATCGAATCGATCGATCCGCTGATCCCGGATCTGCTCCTGGCTCTCGAGAGTCATGCGCCGCGCGACTTGCGCAGGGTCGGCGCCTGACCCTCACCCCAGCCGCATCACCTGCCCCGCTCCAACAAGACGGATGGGTGCTTCGCGGCGTCAAGGGTTCGCATCATGTGTTCAGCCACCCGATGCGTCGGGACCACATCAGCGTACCGCACCCGAAGAAAGACTTGGGCACCGGCCTTGTCGAGAAGTTGCTGAAGCATGCCGGTTTGAAGTGAGGAAGTCATCATGAGGTATCCCATCGCCATCGAGCCAGGAACTGCCACCACCGCATGGGGCGTGGTGGTTCCGGACCTGCCCGGTTGCTTCTCGGCGGGCGACACGATGGACGAGGCCGTCATCAATGCGAGCGAAGCGATCACCGGCTGGATCGAAGCGGTACTCGACGACGGCGGTGATATCCCGATGCCCGACGCCATCGACGTTCATCGCGCCAAACGGGAGTTCAAGGGATGGATCTGGGCTTTGTCCGAGGTCGACGCGTCCGTGCTGTCGGACAAGGCCGAGCGCATCAACATCACGCTGCCCGCGCGCGTGCTCAGGCGGGTGGACGAGACGGCGGGCCGCCTGCGTGAAAGCCGTTCCGGATTTCTGGCCCGGGCCGCGCTGGAAGCCATCCGGCGAGGCGAACCCTCGCGATAACCTGCGCTGACCACCCGCGCGCCTGTACCTGATCGAGCCATCGGCCCGGCCGCGGCGCGTTCACCCCAGCCGCATCACCTGCCCCGCCACCAGCGCCCGAATCCGGTGCCCGCTGCCAAGCGCGCCGATCTCGCGCATCACCGCCTCGCTCTCGCCCGGCTTGATGTGCGTGATGTGAACATCGACGCTGCCGTCGAGCTGCGCGAGTTCGTGGCCGAGCGCGGTCGGGCACAGGTGGCGACTGATGCGGGCGAGTTGGCGCTCGTCGTCGCTGAACGCGGTTTCGATGACGAGGTGCGCCACCTTCATGCGGCGCAGCCGCTCCCACAGCAGCGGGTTCGGGCCGGTGTCGCCGGTAAAGACCCACCAGCCCGCGTCGTCACCCGGGCCGGTGGCGACCGCGAAGCCGACCGCCGGCACGGTGTGCGAGGCGCTCAGCACCTCGATGCGCTTGCCATTGAGTTCGAGCACGTCGCCGACCGCGAACGGCACGAGCGCGAGCATCGGTTGCTCGGCGCTCGGCAGGCGCGTGAAGTCGGGCCAGATCACGCCGTTGAAGATGTGGGTGCGCAGCGCGGCGATCGTCTCGGGCAGCGCGTGCACGTGGATCGGCGCGCCGCCGGCGGCGCTGCGCACGCGCATCACGGCGTCGGCGAGCAGGCCGATCGAGAGCACGTGATCGAGGTGCGAGTGGCTGATGACGATGTGGTCGATGCGTGCGAGCGCCTCGAGTTCGAGGTCGCCGACGCCGGTGCCGGCGTCGATCAGCACGTCGCCGTCGAGCAGAAAGGCCGTGGTCTTGCAGCCCGCGGCGATGGACCCGGAACATCCGAGGACGTTGATGATCATTGGCTGTCGAAGGTGTGG
>JANXVK010000044.1 GCA_025351675.1 Rhizobacter sp. | reverse complement strand
GACCGCAACAACCCGCTCGCGAACTTCTACTTCGGCGGCTTCGGCAACAACCGCATCGACGACGGCGAAGTCAAGCGCTACCGCGACTACGAAGCGATGCCGGGCTTCCGCCTCAACGAGATCGCGGGCCTGTCGTTCGCGCGTCAGATGATCGAATGGAACCTGCCGCCGCTGGTGTTCGAGTCGGCCGGCATGCCGGGCTTCCACGCCACTTGGCTGCGCCCGGCGGTGTTTGGCAGTGCACTCTGGACAGACCCCGGCCGCGCTGCGCTGCGCAAGCGCTACACCAGCGTCGGCGCGCAGCTCGACCTGCGCTTCAGCGTGCTGCACTGGTACGAGATGATCCTGTCGGCTGGCGTCGCCGTCGGCTCGGAGCGCGGTGGGCGCACCGGGCGCGAGTGGATGCTGTCGCTGAAGATCATGTAGTGCGCACGCCCGGCCCATGCTGTCCACGCCCCTGATCGCCGCGCTGCTGTGCCTGCTCCCGGTGCTTTGCTTCCTGACGACGCTGTTCTGGCTCGACAGCTACAAGCTCGTGCAGCCCGGCCTCGTCATCGTCGTGCTGGGCAGCGGCATCGCGGCCGCGGCACTGGCGTTCGTCGTCAACAAGGCGCTGCTCGGGCGCTTCCCGATCGATCTGGCCGCGTACACGCGCTACGTGTCGCCCTTCATCGAGGAAGCGCTGAAGGCGTTCGTCATCGTCGTGCTGATCCGGCGCCACCGGATCGGCTTCCTGGTCGACGCCGCGATCCTCGGCTTCGCAGTCGGCTGCGGCTTCGCGCTGATCGAAAACCTCTACGTGCTGTGGCACGCGCCCGATGCGGGGTTGGCCACTTGGGTCGTGCGCGGCTTCGGCACGGCCATCATGCATGGCGGCGCCACCGCGATCGTCGCGGTGATCGGTCTGGCCGTCACCGAGCGCGACGAGCGGCGCGGACTGCTCGCGGCGCTGCCGGGCTTCGCGGTGGCCGTGCTGCTGCATTCCGCCTTCAACCACCTCGCCGAGGCGCCCAAAGCTGCGACGGTCGCGGTGTTGGTCGTGGTGCCGCCGATGCTGCTGTTCGCGCTCCACCGCGGCGAGCGCTCGCTCGGCGACTGGCTCGGCCGCGGTTTCGACGCCGACGCGCAGATGCTGACGCTGATCCACTCGGGCGAGTTGTCGGGCTCGCCGGTGGGCCACTACCTGAAGAGCCTGCGCAGCCACTTTCACGGGCCGGCGGTCGCCGACCTGCTGTGCTACCTGAGCCTGTTCTCCGAGCTGGCGTTGCGTGCGAAGGGCGTGTTGATGATGCGCGAGAACGGCTTCGAGCCCACGCTCGACGACGAGACTCGCGCCAAGTTCGCCGAGATGCGCTACCTCGAAACCAGCATCGGCCGCACCGGCATGCTCGCGCTGCAGCCGCTGCTGCCCATGCGCCGCAAGGCCTTGTCGCAGATCTGGACGCTGGCCGACTGACGCGGCCGCCTCAGCCGTTCGCGTTGCGACGTGCCAAGGCTCCGGCGTGCGCCACCGCCAGCGCCGTCATGTTGACAACGCGCCGCACCGTCGCCGCCGGCGTCAGGATGTGCGCCGGCGCGTTGCTGCCGAGCAGGATCGGCCCGACCGTGACGCCTTGTCCGCCGGTCATCTTCAGCACGTTGTAGAGGATGTTCGCGGCGTCGAGATTCGGCAGCACCAGCAGGTTGGCGGTGCCTGCCAGCGTCGTGTCGGGCATCAGCGCGTTGCGCAGGCTGTCGTCGAGCGCGGCGTCGCCCTGCATCTCGCCGTCGGCCGGCACGTCGGGCATGCGTGCCACGAACAGGTCGCGGGCCTTGCGCATCTTCACCGCGCCGGGTCGCTTGCTGCTGCCGTACGACGAGTGCGACAGGAACGCGACGCGCGGCTCCAGCCCGAAGTGACGGATCGCGTCGGCCGACATCACCGCGATGTCGGCGAGCTCTTCGGCGCTCGGGTTCTCGTTGACATACGCGTCGGTGATGAACAGCGTGTGCTTGGGCAGCATCAGCGCATTCAGCGTCGCGTACACGGTCGCCTTCGGGTGTTTGCCGATGACCTCGTCGATGTGCGCGAGATGGTTGTCGAAGCGGCCGACCAGGCCGCAGAGCATGCCGTCGGCATCGCCCAGCTGCACCATCAGCGCGCCGATCGTCGTGTTCGAGCGCCGCACCACCGCCTTCGCCATCTCGGGCGTCACGCCGTTGCGCGCGTTGAGCTGGTGGTAGGCCTCCCAGTACTGGCGGAAGCGCGTGTCGTCTTCCGGGTTCACGACCTCGAAGTCGCGGCCGGCCTCAAGCCTCAAGCCCGCACGTTCGATGTGCGAGGCGATCACCGCGGGCCGGCCGATCAGGATCGGGCGCACAAGCTTCTCGTCGAGCGCGATCTGCACTGCACGCAGCGTCCGCTCATCTTCACCCTCGGCGTAGGCAATGCGCGCAGGTGCCGCCTTCGCGGCGCCGAACACCGGCCGCATGAACATGCCGGTGTGGGAGACGAAGCGCATCAGTGACTGTCGATACGCCTCCATGTCGGCGATCGGCCGTGTCGCCACGCCCGAGGCCTCGGCCGCCTTCGCCACTGCGGGCGCGATGCGCAGGATCAGACGTGAATCGAAGGGCGTCGGGATCAGGTAATCGGGCCCGAAGCGCAGCTCGCGGCCGGCGTAGGCGGCGGCGACCTCAGCGCTGATCTCGGCCTTCGCCAGATCGGCGATCTCGCGCACGCAGGCGACCTTCATCGCTTCGGTGATGCTGGTCGCGCCGCTGTCGAGCGCGCCGCGGAAGATGTACGGGAAGCACAGGACGTTGTTGACCTGGTTCGGATAATCCGAGCGACCGGTCGCGATGATGCAGTCGGGCCGCACCGCCTTCGCGAGCTCGGGGCGGATCTCGGGCTCGGGGTTCGCGAGCGCGAGGATGATCGGCTGGCGCGCCATCGACTTGACCATGTCCTGCGTGACCGCGCCGGCGGCCGAGCAGCCGAGCAGCACGTCGGCGCCGTCCATCACGTCGGCCAGCGTGCGGGCCGAGGTCTTCTGCGCGTAGCGCTGCTTCGACGCGTCGAGGGTGTCCTCGCGGCGGTCGTGCACCAGACCCTTCGAGTCGCACATGAAGATGTTGGTGCGCGACACGCCGAGCTCGACCATCAGGTCGAGGCAGGCGATCGCGGCCGCACCCGCGCCTGAGACCGCGATCTTGACCTCGCCGATCTTCTTGCCGACGAGTTCGAGCCCGTTGAGCAGCGCGGCCGCGGAGATGATCGCGGTGCCGTGCTGGTCGTCATGGAACACCGGAATTTTCATGCGCTCGCGCAGCTTCTTCTCGATGTAGAAGCATTCGGGCGCCTTGATGTCCTCCAGGTTCACACCGCCGAGCGTCGGCTCGAGCGCGGCGATGATCTCGACCAGCTTGTCGGGGTCGCGCTCGGCGAGTTCGATGTCGAACACGTCGATGCCGGCGAACTTCTGGAACAGGCAGCCCTTGCCCTCCATCACCGGTTTGCCGGCCAGCGGGCCGATGTCGCCCAAGCCCAGCACCGCGGTGCCGTTCGTGACCACGCCGACCAGGTTCCCGCGCGAGGTGTACTCGAACGCGAGCGAGGGATCGGCCTCGATCGCCAGACAGGCGTAGGCCACGCCGGGCGAGTACGCGAGCGAGAGATCGCGCTGGTTGCTCAACGGCTTGGTCGGCAGCACGGCGATCTTGCCGCGCGTCGGCGTGCGGTGGTATTCGAGCGCGGCGTCGCGCAGGGCGCTTTCGGCGGCTGAGAGTTCGGTCGTGTTCTTCTTCAAGGCGGTGCTCCGCGGTTGGCAGTGGGCCATGGTGCGCCAAGGCGTCGGGCAAAACAACCGCTGGAAAGCCCGCATCGCTGCATTGCGGCGGTGCGCCCAAAATGGGCCGACACCATCGGTCGACGGCACGCGGCTCGTGACTTGGAGGTGATCCACAGCAAGAGGAAAAGCGCATGCAAGTGAAACGATTTGTGCCTCAGGCTTCGGCGCTGCTGCTCGCCGCGAGCGCCGTGCTCGCGGTCGCCGGATGCGGCGGCAGCGACGATGCGCTCGACACCGCCTGTGCCGTCACGAGCGCCGGTGCCAGCGTGGTGGTCGGCTCCGGTCTGCCGGGCGATCCTGCCGCGCCCGAACCCGCGTCCGGCTACCGCACCGGCTACAAGCCGGTGCATGCGAAGAACTACATGGTCGTGACCGCGAACCCGCTCGCCAGCAAGGCCGGCTGCGACGTGCTGAAGGCCGGCGGCAGCGCCGCCGATGCGGCGGTGGCGGTGCAGATGGTGCTGGGCTTGGTCGAGCCGCAATCGAGCGGCTTGGGCGGTGGCGCCTTCATGCTGTACTACGACGCGAAGGCGAAGACCGTGCAGTCCTACGATGGCCGCGAGACCGCGCCGGCCACCGCGACCGAGAACTACCTGCGCTGGATCGACGACACCACCGACCAGACCACGCCGAAGCCGAGCGCGCGCGCCAGCGGCCGCGCGATCGGCGTGCCCGGCGCCGTGCGCATGATCGACCTGGCCCACAAGGACCACGGCAAGCTGCCCTGGAAAGACCTGTTCGCGCCCGGCATCAAGCACGCGACCGACGGCTTCGCGATCAGCGGCCGGATGGCCGCCGCGATCGCCGGCGCGCGCACCAACTTCCTGCGCGATGCCGAGGCCACCGCGACCTACCTCAATACCGATCTCACAGCCAAGCCGCTCGGCACGCTGCTGAAGATCCCGGCCTACGCCGAGACCCTGACCAGCCTCGCCAGCGACGGCGCCAACGCGCTCTACACCGGCGCGATCGCGCAGGCCATCGTCGCAAAAACGGGTGTTACCGCGAGCGCTGCGGACGGCAGCGCGATCACCCCGGGCAAGCTGACGCTGGCCGACCTCGCCGGCTACCAGGCCAAGAAGCGCGAGCCGATCTGCACCACCTACCGTGCGTACTGGGTCTGCGGCATGCCGCCGCCGTCGTCGGGCGGCATCACGGTCGCCTCGGCGCTCGGCGTGCTCGAGAATTTCAACCTCGGCCTGTACAAGCCGACCGCGCTCGACCTCGAAGGCGGCCAGCCGCAGGTGCTGGGTGTGCACTTGGTCAGCGAGGCCGAACGCCTGGCCTATGCCGACCGCGACAAATACATCGCCGACACCGACTTCGTGCCGTTGCCCGGCGGCACGCCCGACACCATGCTCAACAAGACCTACATGCGCAGCCGCGCCGACCTCGTCAGGTTCTCGGCGAGCCTGGGCACGGCGGTGGCCGGCAACCTCGGACCCACCGCGTTCGGCATCGACCGCACGCCCGAAAGCGGCACCTCGCACATGACGATCGTCGACAAGGACGGCAGCGTGCTCGTGATGACCACCACCGTGGAAAGCGGCTTCGGCTCGTACCACATGACGCGCGGCTTCATCCTCAACAACCAGCTGACCGACTTCTCGGCGGCGCCGACCGACGCCACCGGTGCGCCGATCGCGAACCGGCTCCAGCCGGGCAAGCGCCCACGCAGCTCGATGGCGCCGACGCTGGTGTTCAAGATCGCGGCCGACGGCATGAAGGGCGACTTCGTGATGGGCACCGGCTCGCCGGGCGGCAGCACGATCATCCAGTACGTCATCAAGACCGTGGTCGGCGTGCTCGACTGGGGGCTCGATGCGCAACAGGCCACGTCGATGGTCGATTTCGGCGCGGCCAACAGCCCGACGACGAACGTCGGCGGCGAGCACCCGAACGTGATCGTCGCGAACAACGGCGCGGGCGATCCGCTCGTGATCGGCTTGCGGGCGATGGGGCACACGGTGTCGGTCGCGGCCCAGTCGAGCGGCATCGGCACGGTGATCCGCGTGCAGTCGAACGGCAAGCCGGCGCTGCAGGGCGGCGCCGACCCGCGCCGCGAAGGGCTGGTGCTGGGCGACACGTTCACGCCGTGACGGCGTGCGGGCCACAAATTTACGCCGTGTAGGCGTGAGCCCGGCCGCGCACCCGTTGTCAGGTGGGTGCGCGGCAGTGGTCGCGCAACTGCGCGATATCGGGCTCAATGCCGATGCCCGTCGCGCTGCCAAGCCGCGCCGCGCCTTCGTTGATCGACGCGAGTGGGCCGGCGAGCAACGTGCGCAGCGGGTTCGGGTTCGCGTCGATTTCGAGCAAGCCCGCGCCGCCCGAGGCGGCGAGCAGGTGCGCCGACGCGAGCAGGCCGATGCCGGCGCCGAGGTAGTGCGGGCAATAGGTCTTGCCGGCACGCTGGACCGCATCGATGACTGGCCAGCAGCCGGAGATGCCGCCCCATTTGGCGGCATCGGGTTGCACGACCGCGAACACCTTCGCGTCGAGTGCCGCCACGAACTGCGCGTGACCCGCGAGGTTCTCGCCGCCGGCGAGCGCTACCGGGCTGGCCTCCGCCAGCGCCTGCCATTCGGCCCACGGCCGATCGGCGCGCAGCGGCTCTTCGAGCCAGCCGAGCGCGAATGGCGCGAGCTGCGGCGCGATCGCGAGCGCCTCGGCGAGCGACCACGCCTGGTTCGCGTCGACCATCAGCCGATGCGCATCACCGAGCGTCGCCCGCAGCGAGCGCAGGTTCGCGAGGTCGCGCGCCGCGCCGAAGCCGAGCTTCAGCTTGAACGCGCGGTGGCCTTGCGCGAGCATGCGTGCCGCCGTCTCGTGCGGCCGGTCGGGATTGATGCCGCTCGCGTACACGCCGACATGGTCGCTCGTGCCGCCGAGGTAACGCCACAGCGGCTGGCGCGCGCGGCGCGCGCACAGATCCCACAGCGCGAGGTCGAGGCCGGCGATCGCCTGCGCGAGCGGACCGGGCTCGCCGGACTGGATCGCGAGCACCGCGGTGTGCGCGCTCAGGTGCCCGAACGCTGCCGCGGGCCCGTCGAAGGCCTGCGCCATCAACAGCGGCGCGAACACCGTGTCGACGAGGTTCTTGCGGTGCTCGGCACCGCAGGCCGGGAAGTTGCACCAGACTTCGCCCCAGCCCTGCACGCCCTCCGCATCGGTGACGCGCACGAACAGCGCCGGCCGGTCGTGCATCACACCGAACGAGGTGCGCACCGGCGTGGCGATCGGCGCGCGCAACACAAAGGCCTCGACGCGCTCGATGTGCAGCGCGGGGCTCGGAAGGGGTGTCATCGGGCAACCTTCGTGCTGCGCACTGCGGTATCCGGCTTGGGAACGGCCCGGTGGCTCATGGCTTCAGGTCCATCTCGACGTGGATCGCGTCGGCACGGTAGGTCACTTCGGCGAGGTAGATCACCGTGCCTGCGGCGTCGTTGAACACGCGCCGCACTTCGGCGACCGGTGCGTTCATCGCGACGCCGAGCATGCCTGCAACTTCGAGATCGGCGGTCCCAATCGTCAGTACCTGGCGCGCGGCCGCGATCGTCACATCCCTCATCGTCACCAACAGCGGGATCACTGTCTCCTGGCGGAAACGCTTCGCGTGGCGACGGAAGATGCGCTCGTCGAGGTAGATGTTGATCACGCAGTAGGGCGCGCCGGCGCGCGAATGAACTCGCCGCATGAACACGTATTTCGGCGCCGGCGTGCCGTCTTCGGGCCGCAGCGGCGGCGCCGCGGTCGACTCGTCGATCGTGACGATCTTCGGCTGCGTGTCGCGGTAGAGCTCGGCCAGCGCATCGAGCGTGGTCGAGACCTTGAACCAGCGCTCGTTCTTTGGCCGGCCGGTGACGAAGGTGCCGCGGCCCTGCTGCGGCGAGACCAGCCCCTCGCGTGCGAGGACCTCGATGCACTGGCGCACCGTGACACGCGCGACGCCGAAATCGGCGGCGAGTTCTTCGAGCGACGGCAGCCGGTGGCCGCTCGGCCACGTGCCGCGCGCGATGCGCTGGCGCATCAGGTCGGCGAGCTGCCGGTAGCGCGGAATGCCGCTCGATGCGAAGCTGGCGTTCATCGTGAGGGGTTGCGGGTAAGCCCGCAAGCGAGCCGGTTGTTTGAACGTATGGTCGATAGTACGATCAGTTGACATGACAATGCAAGCCACCTCCGCATCAAAGCCGCTGCGCCTGCTGCTGATCCTCGCGCCGTGGGTGCTGATCCTGCTGCTCTGGTACGGCGTGCGTGCGAGCGGCCTGGTGAACCCGGCGCTGGTGCCGGCGCCGCACGAGGTCGCGAAGAAATTCGTCGAGCTGATGAAGGATCGGCTCGCGATCGACATCTTCATGTCGACGAAGCGCGTGTTCATCGGCGTGACGCTCGGCGTCGCGCTGTCGGTGCCGGTGGGTTTCTGCCTCGGCTGGTACAAGGGCCTGCGCAGCTTCATCGACCCGGTGATCAACTTCTTTCGCGCGCTGCCGCCGATCGCGCTGATCCCGCTGGTGATCGTCTACTTCGGCATCGGCGAGGTCGCGAAGACGGTGATCCTGTTCTATGCCTCGTTCTTCGCCGGCGTGATCGTGATATACGAAGGCATCGCGCAGATCAGCCCGATCTTCATCCGCGTCGCGCGCACGCTCGGCGCCAGCGATTTCGAGATCTTCGCGAAGGTGATCATCCCGCTGACGGTGCCGCACATCCTGACGGCGATCCGCGTCGCGCTCGGCGTGGCCTGGGCCACACTGGTGGCGTCAGAGCTCATCGCGGCGCAGCAGGGGCTGGGTGCGCTGATCCAGAACGCGTCGTCGTTCTTCCAGCTCGACATCATCTACGTCGGCATCATCTGCATCGGCTTCATCGCGATGGCGATGGACCTGCTGCTGCGCGCCGCGAGCCGCCGGCTGGTGGCGTGGCAGGACCGGATCGCATGAGCCGCGAAAGAGGGGCCCCGCGCAACGGGGATCGCAGCGCGGATGCGATCGGATTGCCGACCGCTCGGCTTCGCATCCGGAACCGCGCGGCGGAGGCCATCGCATGATGGACAACGACAACGCTTCAATCGCGCCGGTGCGCATCGCGTTCGACAACGTGACGGTCGACTTCCCGACCGCGCGCGGCCCGATGCGCGTACTCGACGGCGTGAGCTGCGAGATCCGCCAGGGCGAGTTCGTCTCGGTCATCGGCCCCTCGGGTTGCGGCAAGACGACGCTGATGAACATCGTCGGCGGCTTCGTGCAGCCGAGTTCGGGCAGCGTGCTGCTCGACGGCCGACCGATCACCGGCCCGGGGCCGGACCGCGGCGTGATCTTCCAGGAGTACGGCGTGTTCCCGTGGCTCACGGTGCGCCAGAACATCGAGTTCGGGCTGAAGCTCGCGGCCAATCGCGTGCCGGCCGCCGAGCGCGCGCAGACTTGCGAGCGCTACATGGGCTTGATGGGCTTGGCCGACTTCGCGAACCACTTCCCGAAGCACCTGTCAGGCGGCATGCGCCAACGCCTCGCGCTCGCCCGTGCGTATGCGGTCAAGCCGCAGTTCCTGCTGATGGACGAACCGTTCGGCGCGCTCGATGCGCAGACCCGCACCGCGATGCAGGACTTGCTGTTGCAGGTGCTGCAGACCGAAGGCAAGACGGTGATGCTGATCACGCACTCGGTCGACGAGGCGATCTATCTTTCTTCGCGCATCGTCGTCGTGACGGCGCGGCCGGCGCGCATCCGCACCATCATCGACGTGCCGTTCGGCTACCCGCGCACCGAGCGCATCCACGAAGACCCACGTTTCGTCGCGCTGCGGGCGCAGATTCGCGAGCTCGTGATGGAAGAGTAGGCGGCGCAAGCGAGACAGACCGTGCCCCAATGACCCCAGAGCGCGACTGACCCGGAACTTCACAGGAGATTTTCATGCACACCGTCCAACGCAGAACCCTCATTCAGGCCGCCGCCGGCGCCGCACTCGCCGGCCTCGGTGCGCCGGTGTTCGCGCAGGGCACGACCAAGGTCAAGGTCGGCTATCTGCACACGCCGGCGGTCGACAGCCACATCTGGCTCGGCCAGCAAATGGGGGCGTTCGCGAAGCAGGGGCTGGAGCTCG
Organism: Rhizobacter sp.; assembly: GCA_025351675.1. Taxonomy (GTDB): domain Bacteria; phylum Pseudomonadota; class Gammaproteobacteria; order Burkholderiales; family Burkholderiaceae_C; genus LMDS01. The sequence goes on along the minus strand of JANXVK010000044.1, from coordinate 2,797 downwards.
AACTGATCCAGTTCACGACCGGGCTGGAGCTGTTCCAGGCCATGATCGGCGGCAGCCTCGATGTGCTCTCGACCGGCGCGGTGGTCTCGAGCTTTCCGGCGCGCGGGCAGGGCAAGGTCTTCTTGATCAACAACATCGAGTACGCGACCGCGCAGTTGTGGGTGCGCGCCGATTCGGGCATCAAGACGCTGGCCGACCTGAAGGGCAAGCAGATCTCGACGACCACCGGCACGACCGCGCATGTGTTCCTCGACACCGCGTTGCGCTCGGCCAAGCTCGACCCGGCCAAGGACGTGCAGATCGTCAACCAGCGCATGGCCGAGGCCGTGACCTCGTTCATCTCGGGCGCGGTGCCGGCGGTGGCGCTGTGGGTGCCGTTCGACTCGACCGTGAAAGAGAAGTCGCCGGGCGCGGTGAAGCTGGTCGATGCGTCGGCGTTCTTTCCGCAGGCCGCGATCGTCGGCGGCTGGGCCGCGCGCAACGACTTCTACGAGAAGAACGGCGCGGTCATCACCAAACTGATCGCCGCGTGGGTCGAGGCCAACGACCGCCTGATCGGCAACTTCGACGCGTCGACCGAGATCGTGCAGAAGCAGTACCCGCAGGTGCCGCTGGCCGATTTCCGCCTGCAGTCGAAGGCCTCGCGCTACTACACCTCGGCCGAGTGGCGCGCCAAGTACGCCGACGGCACGGTGACCGGCTGGCTGCAGCAGGTGACCGACTTCTTCGTGCAGACCGGCAACATCCCGAACGCGCTGAAGGCGTCGCAGTATTTCGACACCAAGCCGTACCTGAGCGTGGTGAAGGCGTGACGATCACAGCCGGCGGTTGCGACTACATCGTCGTCGGCGCCGGCTCGGCGGGGTGTTTGCTGGCGAACCGCCTGAGCGCCGATCCAGCGGCGAAGGTGCTGCTGCTCGAAGCAGGCGGCGAGGGTGGCAAGTTCTGGCTGAAGCTGCCGGTCGGCTACTTCCGCTCGATGCATGACCCGCGCTTTTCGCGCCAGTTCGCGGTCGAGCCGCAGGCCGCCACCGGCAACCGGGCGATGCACTGGCCGCGCGGTCGCGTGCTCGGCGGCTCGAGCGCGATCAACGGGCTGCTCTACATCCGCGGCCAGCACGCCGATTTCGACGACTGGGCTGCGCAGGGAGCCTCCGGCTGGGGCTATCGCGAGGTGCTGCGGTACTTCAAAAAGTCCGAACGCTACGAACACGGCGCGAGCGAGTACCACGGCGGTTCGGGCGAGCTCGACGTGGCCGATTTGCGCAACGATCACCCGTACTGTGCGGCCTGGCTGGCCGCCGGCGCCGAGGCCGGCTACCCGCGCAACCCCGACTTCAATGGTGCCAGCGATACCGGCCTGGGCGCGTACCAGTTGACCCTGCGCGGGCACTGGCGCTGCGATGCGGCGATGGCGTTTCTGCAGCCGGTTCGCGCGCGGCCGAACCTGACCGTGCTGACCGGCGTGCAGGTCACGCGGGTGCTGATCGAGCACGGGCGCGCGGTCGGCGTCGAATGGTTGCAGGGCGGCGAGGTTCACAGCGCGCGTGCGAGCGCTGAAGTGATCCTGTCAGCCGGCGCGCTGCAGTCCCCGCAACTGCTGCAGCTTTCGGGCATCGGCCCGTCGGCGTTGCTGCAGGGCTTGAAGATTCCGGTGCAGGTCGACGCGCCCGAAGTCGGCCGCAATCTGCAAGACCATTACCAAGCGCGCGTGATCGTCAAGCTGCGCGAGAAGATGTCGCTGAACGACCAGGTGCGCAGCCCGGTCGGCCTCGCGCGCATGGGCTTGCAGTGGTTGCTGCAGAAACGCGGGCCGCTGACGGTCGGTGCGGGCCAGGTCGGCGGGATGGTCTGCGGCGAGCACGCGCAGGGTGGCCGGCCCGATCTGCTGTTCAACGTGATGCCGCTGTCGGTCGACAAACCGGGCGATCCGCTGCACCGCTTCTCGGGCTTCTCGGCCTCGGCCACGCAGTGCCGGCCGGAGTCGCGCGGCACGGTCGAGATTCGGTCCACCGATCCGTTCGAGTCGCCGCGCATCGTCTCGAACTACCTGACGGCACCGGCCGACATCAAGGTGCTCGTGTCGGGCTTGAAGATCCTGCGCGAGATCTATTCGCAGCCGTCGTTCCGCGGGCTGGTGACGGGCGAGGAGCATCTGCCGGGCACGGCGCTGCGCAGCGATGCCGAGCTCGAACAGTTTGCGCGCGAGAAGGGCGGCACGGTGTTCCACCCGGTCGGCACCTGCCGGATGGGCGGCGACGCGGGTTCGGTGGTCGATGCGCAGCTGCGGGTGCGTGGGCTCGAGCGACTGCGCGTGATCGACGCCTCGGTGATGCCGACGATGGTGTCGACGAACACGAATGCAGCGACGGTGATGATCGCGGAGAAGGGCGCCGCGCTGGTGCTCGACGCGGCGCGCTGAGCGAGCGCTATCCGCCCATGTAGGCGGCCAGCACCTTCGGGTCGTTCAGCAGCGCGGCGCCGCTGCCGTCGAGCACGATCCTGCCGCTCTCGAGCACGTAGCCGTGGCGTGCGATCTTCAGCGCCTGCTTGACGTTCTGCTCGACCAGAAAGATCGTCAGCCCGTCGGCGTTGATCTCCCGCAGCGTGCGGAAGATGTCCTGCACGATGATCGGCGCGAGGCCCATCGAAGGCTCGTCGAGCAGCAGCAGGCGCGGCTTCGCGAGCAACGCGCGGCCGATCGCGAGCATCTGCTGCTCGCCGCCCGAGAGGTTGCCGGCGAGGCCGTCGAGGCGCTCCTGCAGGCGCGGGAACAGCGTCAGCACGCGTTCCAGGT
>JANXVK010000005.1 GCA_025351675.1 Rhizobacter sp. | reverse complement strand
CCGTCAGCGAGGCCTGGATGGCGATCTGTGCGGTTTCGTAATCGCGGATTTCGCCGATCATGATCACGTCCGGATCTTGCCGCAGGATCGCGCGCAGCGCCTTTGCAAAGGTCAGGTCGATCTTGGCGTTGATCTGGGTCTGGCCGATGCCGGCGAGCTCGTACTCCACCGGGTCTTCGACCGTCAGGATGTTGGTGCCGGCCGTGTCGATGCGGCCGAGCGAGGCGTAGAGCGTGGTCGTCTTGCCCGAGCCGGTGGGCCCGGTGACGAGCACGATGCCGTGCGGCTGGCGCACCAGCTTGTCGAACTTGGTGAGCACATCGCCGCTCATGCCGAGGGCCTCGAGCGTGAACTTCGATTCGCTCTTGTCGAGCAGCCGCAGCACCGCGCGTTCGCCGTGCGACGACGGCAGTGTCGACACGCGCACATCGACCGCGCGGCCGCCGATGCGCAGCGAGATGCGGCCGTCCTGCGGCAGGCGGCGCTCGGCGATGTCGAGTTCGGCCATGATCTTCAGGCGCGAGATCAGCGCGGCATGCAGCGCCTTGTTCGGTTGCACCACTTCGCGCAAGGTGCCATCGACGCGGAAACGCACCGAACTGCTGCGCTCGTACGGCTCGATGTGGATGTCGGACGCGCCGTCCTTCGCGGCCTGCGTCAGCAGCGCGTTGAGCATGCGGATGATCGGAGCGTCGTTGCTCGCTTCGAGCAGGTCTTCGATTGCCGGCAGCTCCTGCATCATGCGCGAGAGATCGACCGCGCTCTCGACCTCGCCGATCACGGTGGCCGCGCTCGACTCGCTGCCCGCGTACGCGACCGCGATGCGGTTCGCGAGCGACGCGGCGGCTTCACGCTCCAGCGCGTCGACGTCGTAGAGCCGCAGCACTTCGCTCAGCGCCGGCAGGCCGATCGACTCGGGCGCCCACAGCACGAGCCGCTGGCCGTCGTCTTCGAGCAGCAGCGTGTGCGCTTTCGCGTAGGCGTAGGGCAGGGGGTGGCGGGCGCCCATCGTGTGTGCTCCGGGTCAGTTGGTCTTCGGCACCGGTGCCGGCACCGGGGCCGGCAGCGACGGCGCGACCGAAGGCGCCATCGGCGGGGGCGGCGCCGAGGTGTCGCCGAGCGGGCGCGGCGCGCCTGTCGGACCGACCTCGCCCGGCCGGATCTGCGGCAGCACCGGGGACTCGTTGATGCGCAGGATCGAACTCGGCGGCGGCTGCGATTCGAGCTGCTGCGCGCGGATGAAGTCGTAGCGATCGAGCGAGATCTTGTTGCTGGTGTTCTGGTCGCGCATCACGACCGGGCGCAGGAACACCATCAGGTTGGTGCGCTTGCGGGTGCGGTTCTCGCTGCGGAACAGCGCGCCGAGGTACGGGATGTCGCCGAGCAGCGGCACCTTCGAGCGGGTCGTGTTGTAGCTGTCTTCGATCAGGCCGCCGAGCACGATGATTTGGCCGTCGTCGACCGTGATCGTCGATTCGATCGAGCGCTTGTTGGTGGTCGGGCCGGCGTTGTCGGTGCCGACCGCGGTCGTCGTCGCGACCGACGACGACTCTTGGTAGATCTGCATCCGCACGGTGCCGTTCTCGCCGATCTGCGGCTTGATCTTCAGCGTGATGCCGACATCCTTGCGTTCGATGGTCTGGAACGGGCTGCTCGTGCCGGTCCCGGTGTTGGTGTACTGGCCGGTCACGAACGGCACGTTCTGGCCGACGACGATGCGCGCCTCTTCGTTGTCGAGCGTCACCAGGTTCGGCGTCGACAGGATGTTGGTGCCGGTCGTCGTGTCGAGGGCGCGCGCGAGCGCCCCCAGCGTGTAGTAGTTGCCGAACTTGTGCGCGATGCCGATGTTGAAACCGGCGCTCGGCAAGGTCGCGCCGACGAGGCCGGCCGTGCCCTGCGCGAGCAGCTGCGACGCGCCCAGGATGTTGTCGGTGCCGGTGCTGAAGTTGGTGCCGGCGCCGATGATGTTGGCGTCACCCTTGCCGCCGAGGAGGCCTTGCCACTGGATGCCGAAATCGACGCTCTGGCTCGGGTCGACCTCGACGATCAGCGACTCGACGTAGACCTGCGCGCGGCGCGAGTCGAGCTGGTCGATGACCGCGCGCAGCTGCTTGTACAGCGGTTCGGGCGCGGTGATGATCAAGGCGTTGCTCGACGGATCGGCCTGCACGAAGCCGCCAGTCGACGGGCCGGCCGAAGACGAAAGCGGCGAGGTCGACTGGGTCGACGCACCGCTGTTCGCGCTGCTCGTGTTGGTGGTGCTCGCGGTCGACGACGCCAGCGTACTGCCGCCGCCGCCCGACGAACCGCTGCCGCCGGTGCCGCCGCCATAGGCCGCGCGCAGCACTTGGGCGAGCTTGACCGCGTCGGCGTTGCGCAGGTAGACGACCCAGACGTTGCCGGCCGCGCCGGCCGACTGCACCGGCTTGTCGAGCTTGTCGATCAACGCGCGGATCGCCGCCATGCGCGCCGGGTTCGCCGCCTTCACCAGCAGCGTGTTGCTGCGCGAATCGACCTGGACCGACGAGGTGTTGCCGGCGCCGCCGCCGGCGCCAACCGCCTGCGGCACGCCGGGCGCGCTCGTGCCGCTGCTGTCGGTCATGCGCTGCACCAGCGGCGCGATGTCGGCCGCGACCGCGTGCTGCAGTGCGATCACTTCGACGTCGCCCGACACCGGCGTGTCCATCGCCGCGATGATCTTGCCGATGCGCTGCAGGTTGTCGGCGTAGTCGGTGATCACCAGCGTGTTGTTGCCGGGGTTGGCGTTGATCGTGTTGTTCGGGCTGATCAGCGGGCGCAGCACGCCGACGAGGTTGTTCGCGTTCTCGTGCGTCAGCCTGAAGATCTGGGTCATGACCTGGTCGCCCCCGCGACGGGTGCTGTCACCGACGCTGACGGTGCCGGTCTGCAGTTTCGCGTCGGCCTCGGGGACGATCTTGTACAGCCCGCCGACCTCGACAACCGTGAAGCCCAGGCCGCGCAGCGTCGCGAGAAAGTTGCTGTAGGCGGCGCGCGGCGTCAGCGGCGTGTCGCTGTACAGCGTCATCGTGCCCCTGACGCGCGGGTCGACGATGAACTGCTGCTTCAGGATCGCGCCCATCGCGCGCGCCACGCCGTCGATCTCGGCGTTGACGAAGTTCAGCGTCACGGTCTCGCCGCCGCGTGCGGCACGCGCCTTGGCGCTCTGCGCGAACGCCATCGGCGCGGGCAGCAGCACGGCCAGCAGCACCGCGGTCGCGACCACGGACGGCAGGACGCGATCCCGGGTTTTCGTTTTGGGGCTTGGCTTCATGCTCATCCGATCGAAATGACGGAACGTGCGCCATCGCGCCGCCCGATGATGTTCAGCAGGTTCGACAGCGCGGCCTCTTCGCCGACGCTGGCGCGGGCTTCGCCGCGAAAGCGCACGCCGGCCGGACCCCAGGTGCCGTTGCCGCTGAGTTGCAGCGGCCCGCCGCTGGTGCTCATCGACAGCAGCGAGATGCCCGGGTTGGCGGCGTCGCCGGACATCGCCTGGGAAAAGGTCCGGTTGTCGCCGGACGCCGCCATGACCGCG
>JANXVK010000672.1 GCA_025351675.1 Rhizobacter sp. | reverse complement strand
GGTTGCTGATCAGCTCGCAGCACGTCGCCACCAACAACCCGGTGCTGATCGCCAAGCTCAGGCTCGGCTACGTGATCGCCGGCAACGAATACGTCGAGCAGATGGGCCTGCTGGTGCGGCTGGTGTTGCAGCTCTCGCCCGCGCGCAAGGCGCTGTTCGCGTCGCGCACCGGCACGTTGAGGCCCGACGAGACGCCCTAACGCGTTCATAACGGCGCGCTGCCTAAAGTGGCTGGGTTCAACCCACCACTCCCAGGAGGATCGCCATGAAGTTCCGCATCCAGTCCCTCGTCGCCGCGGTGGCGCTCGCCGCCGCCGGCGCGGCCCAAGCGCAGCTCGTCTTCAGCAGCGACTTCGACAGCAGCATCCCCGTCGCGGTCAACCCCGGCAGCGCGCTGCTGACCGGCGTGCAGGGCTACGCCGGGCTGGGCCAGGGCGGCAACCAGTTTGGTGGCCAGTTCCTGCGCAGCGCCACGGCCAACAAGGTGACGCTGACGCTCAACAACCTGCCGACCCACGACGCGCTCAGCGTGCAGTTCCTTTTCGCTGCGATCGATTCGCTCGACGGCACTGGCAGCTTTCCGTCGGGCGACTACTTCCGCATCGACATCGACGGTGTCAACCGCTTCCGCGAATCGTTCGCGAACGCCACCGACCAGCAGGTCCAGTCGTACGTGCCGCCGGCCGGCGTCGAGCTCGCACGCAAGGTCGACCTCGGCTTCGGTGGCCCGGGTGGCTTCTACCGCGACAGCGCCTATGACCTCGGCGCCGACCCGACCTTCCAGCAGTTCGCGCACACCGGTTCGAGCCTGACGATCGAGTTCTGGATGGAAGGCGAGGGCCTGCAGTCGCTCGACGACGAATCGTGGGCGATGGACAACCTGCGCGTGACCGCGTTCAACGCGGCCACGCCGCCGGTGCCCGAGCCTGCCACTTACGCGCTGATGCTCGGTGGCCTCGCCGGCATGGCTTGGCTGGCACGCCGGCGCAGCTCACGCTGACATCAGGTGAGCCGCGGCGCGAGCGCCAGCAGCTCGCGGTTCACCGCGTTGCGCTGCAGAAAGCTCGGGCGGAACGCCTCGGGCACGTGCGCGTCGTGCACCGCCATGACCCAGTCGTGCCCGGTCTGTGCGGCGTGCCTTGCGTCGTCGCGCTGGCCGACCGCGTCGAACGCGCGCGCCGCGACCAGCCACAGCTCGGGCAGGTAGAAGGTGTACGGCTGGTGCTCGCGCGCCAGCACCAGCGCGGCCTCGACATGCGGCAGCGCGCGCGAGGCGGCGCCCAGTGCGAGCCCGCACGCGGCTGCGCGCACATGGCCCGAGAGCGCGACACCGAAGCGCTCGCGCGCCGTCGCCCACACCGCCAAGCTCGCGCCGAGCGCCTCGCCTTCGTCGGGCGGCACGGCCCAGGTCGCGAACAGCGTGGCCATGCGGTGGTAGATGTCGTTCGGGTCGGGGATCAGCGCCTGCGCCTCGCGCAGCAATGTCAGGCCGTCGCCGCCGAGCTGGCGCCGCAGGTCGGCGCGATGCACCAGCCGCATCAGCGTCAGGCCCGGCGGCAGCCCGGCGCGGTCGGCAGCGAGCAGCGCCTGCGCGCGCTCGGGCTGGCCGAGGTGCTGGTAGACGACGGTCAGGCCGTGTTCGCTGAACGCGAGCTCGGCCGGCAGCGCGGTCGGCTTGAAGGCTTCGTGGGCCTGTTCGAGCAGCGCCAGCGCCTCGCCGTAGCGGCCGACATCGCGCAGCCGGTTCGCGACCGACGATTGCGTCTGCATCGCGCGGACCTGCGGCAGCTCGCCGGTCGCCAGCGCCATGCGCAGCGCCTGCTCGGCCGCTTCGGCCGAGGCGTGAACGTGGCCGACCTTGGCGAGCGTGGCCGAGCGGTTCGCGATCGCCTGCCAGTGCAGGTCGGCGCGCTCTGCCAGGCCGGGCTGTGCGAGCGCGCGGTCCCACGCGGCGAGCGCGTCGCGCAGCCGATTTGCATAGTCGAGCGAGTAGGCCAGCGCCATCCAGAAGTCGAAGCGCAAGTCCATGCGTATGTCCACGCTGTCGATCGACGCGGCATGCGGCTGCAGCAGTGCGACCGCCTCGGCCGCGCGCCGCACCGTGCTCAGCGCGTAGGCCAGCGGCAGCGCGAACGAGAGTTCGAGCGGCAGGTCGCCGAGCCGTTTCGCCGCGCTGATCGCCGCCGGCGCCTGCGCCAGCACCGGCTCGGCCTCGGAACGCATCTCGTGGCGGCGCAGGCGCACGTGCAGCGCCTGCAGGCGCTGCGTTTCGCTCTCGGGGAGCGTCTCCAGCACCTCGATCGCCGCCAGCGCGCGGTCGCCGAACTCGAACACGGTGATCAGCTGGGCGCGCTGCAGCCAGGCGTCGAAGCGCGCCGGGCCGTCACCGGCGAGCTCGAAGGCCTGCGCTGCGCGTTCGAGCAGCCCGGTCGCGTCGAGCACACGCGCGCCGTGCTGGGCGCGCTCGGCGGCCTCCACGAAGGCGGCGCCGGCCGCGGCCCACTGGCGGGCCTCGAACCAGTGCAGCGCGATTCGTCCCGGCTCGCCGCCGCGCCGGGCAACGCGCTTTTCGAGAAAGGCGGCGATCTGCCCATGCAGGTGGCGCGCGATCGGTTGCGGCACCGAGGCCAGCACCGCCTCGAAAATCAGGTCGTGCGCGAACGCGCCGTCGCGCAGCACTTGGGCGGCCTCCAACTCGGCCCAGGCGTCGGCGAGGTCGAGAACCGGCACCGCCAGCACCTCGGTCGCGAGCTCGATCGAGAAGTCCTGCCCCGCGACCGCCGCGCAGCGCGCGAGCCGCACCGATCCAGCCGAAAGCCGCGCGAGCCGCCGCTCGATCAGTCGCGCGATGCTGACCGGCCGCGGCAGCGCATGGCCGCCGCTCGCGCGCCCCTCGACCCAGGCCTGGCGCAATGTTTCGAGCGCGAACAGCGGGTTCCCGCCGGTGTGGCGGTGCAGTTGCTGCGCGAGCGCCACGGCATCGACCTCGTCGAGCGCCATCGACTCGACCAGCCGCTGCAACTGCGCGACCGTCAGCGGCCCGAGCCGCAGCGGCTGCAGGCGCTGCGCTTCGAGCAGCGCGTCGTGGGTGCGGGCGGCCGCATCCGCCGTGCTGCCGGACCCGCCTTCGGCCGGCCTTTGCGCGAAGGCCCACGCGAGGCCGGGCACGGCCTCGGGGTCGGTGAGCGCGGCGAGCATGTCCAGGC
>JANXVK010000649.1 GCA_025351675.1 Rhizobacter sp. | reverse complement strand
AGTCCAGATTGCCTCGTGCCCAATAGCGACGAGGCGATGAAGCCTATTGCCGACGCAATTATTGAACTTCAGCAGCGTGCTGTATTGCCCAACGTTTCGCGTGGTGCTCGCAGATTTCGAGGAACGGCGCAACGGTAGGTGCTTGGCTACGGCTCCTGAACGTGATGGCGCAGATGGTTCTATATGCCTCTTTGCTGCTAATTCGTCGATGCACTAATCCCGTCATGTCAACATTCTGGATCAGCGACTCCGGAAGTTCTCCTACACCCAGGTCGGCGGCAATAAGCCCGAGCATCGTGCCGACGTGAGTAACCTCAAAGGCCGGCCGCATTCGGACACCATACCGTTGGTACTCCGCGTCGACCTGCTGTCGAACGCTACTGCTCAGGTTCATCACCACATGCGCATATCGCTGGACATCGCGCCAACGGACGAGGGGGAGATGGTTGAGTGGATGCCCCGCGCGGCATATCACCACAAGATGATCGCGGAACAGCTCAACCTGATCTAAATCTTCCGCTTTTGACTTGAATGGCGCAAGCGCAACGTCTGCGGCACCGCTGCGAACCATCTCGATACACACTTCCGACAACTCATCGCGCAGTTCAATCTCGATTTTCGGATGGTTCTTGAGGTATTCGGCAATCACTTCTGGAACAAAGCTCGCCGACATTGACGGCGCTGCTGCCACGACCAATCGGCCGCGCTTGCCTGCCACGAAATCTTGCACCCGCGCTAACGCAAGTTCCATTGTCTCTGTCAGATTGACCGCGACATTGAAGAATTCCTGCCCTACCGCAGTCAGAGATACCTTGCGTGTATGCCGATCAAACAAACGGGCGCCAAGAGTTTCTTCCAGCCGCTTGACATTGGCACTCAACGCCGGCTGCGAGAGATGACACAGCTTGGCCGCCTCACTGAAGCTCAGCGTTCTGGCGACCGCAAGAAAAACATCGACCTGACGAAGCGAGACATTCATATTTTAAATGGATAAATATATCTAAATATGAAAATAGACTGATAAGTAGATGGCAATTATGCTTGATTCGTCGTCGTTGCCAAAAGGAAAAAACCATGATCCAAACTGTTGAAATCCATCGCGTTCCCACGGTCGCCGTCAGCGGCGCCGCACTCGGCGCCGACATCGCCGACATCGACCTGAACGAGCCGTTGTCTAAAGAACAGGTGACCGCAGTGAAAGGCGCGTGGGCCAGACATCTAGTGTTACGCTTTCGCGGCCAGTCACACCTGACTGTCGAGGGCTTGGCCGCTTTCTCGCGTCACTTCGGCCCGCTCGACAAACGCCCCACAGCCAGCGGCAGCATGAGCAGCGCGCACGATAAGTTGCCGCCGGAAATCACCGTAATTTCGAACGTCAAGATCGATGGCAAGCCTCTGGGAGCCTTGGGCGATGGTGAGGCCGTCTGGCATACCGACATGACTTACAACGAGCGTCCACCAAAAGGCGCCTGCCTCTACGCGATGGAGGTGCCGCCTACCGGTGGAAACACGCATTTTTCAAACATGTATCTCGCCTACGAAACGCTCCCCTCCGAACTCAGGCAGGACATAGAGGGCCTTCGCTGCGTCCACGATGCCAGCCGTAACAGTGCAGGCGAATTGCGCTTGGGGTTCACCGACAACACCGACCCGCGCAAAACGATCGGGGCAGTGCATCCGCTGGTATCAGTGCATGCCGACACGGGCCGAAAATGCCTCCTGCTGGGTCGCCGTCGCAATTCCTACGTGGTCGATCTGTCGCTTTCGGAGAGTGAGGCACTGCTGGACCGGCTCTGGGCCCATGCCACGGAGCCTAAACTGACCTGGACCCAAGTCTGGAAGGTCGGCGACGTAATGATGTGGGACAACAGCTGCACCATGCACCGGCGCGACTCGTTCGACCCCGCATCCCGCAGGCTGATGTACCGTACGCAGATTGCAGCCGGGGTGGCCGCCTGCAGCGAGTTAATCGCATGAAAATAGACTACGTTTGCGTCCGGCAGGTGCATTTTCCGCTTGAGACGCCGTACAAGGTGTCACTTTTGACTCTGCGTGAGTTTGACCCTTTTGTTGTCGAGGTGCGCGATACCGATGGCCGTGTAGGCTTTGGCGAGGCGTTGATCGTTCCGGGCTACACCACTGAAACGGTCGAGGACACATGGCAGCTCTGCTGCGCGTTGGCCCAGCGCATCGCTGGTCGGGATGCCGAAGAGGCCGCTTCAATCGCACGCGCCGAGGTACATGCTGGTGTTGGTGCTGCGAGTGCGGTGCTTGCCGCGCTTGACATGCTGTCCGGGCACGGGTTGCTAGCGCCAGTTGTCGATCTATCGGTGCCTCTTCTCGCACCCCTGCATGCCGAAGAACCTGGCGCGTTGCGTGACGAGATCGAGCACAAGCTGGCGCTCGGCTTTCGCACGCTGAAGGTCAAAGTAGGCTTCGACTGGCAGCGTGATCTGCAGCACGTGGAGAACATACAGCAATTTGTTGGTAGCCGGGCGACCCTGCGCCTGGACGCCAACCAGGGCTTCGATTTGGCCGATGGCGTGGCCTTCGCCGAGCGCTTGGAGCCCCAAGGTATAGAGCTGTTCGAGCAGCCCTGCTTGCTCGACGACTGGCATGCCAATGCAGCGGTGGCGGCAACGTCCACGGTTCCCGTGATGCTTGACGAATCAATTTACGACGTGTCCGACATTGATCGTGCTGCGGGCATCGTCGGCGTCGGGTTTGTCAAGCTCAAGCTGAAGAAGATTGGCAGTATCGACATGCTGCTGGACGCGCTGGCGAGGATCCGCTCACACGGCCTGACGCCAGTGCTCGGCGATGGCGTGTCGCTCGAAATCGGCTGCTGGGCGGAGGCTTGTGTCGCCGCCAGCGCCATCGACAACGCCGGCGAGATGAACGGCTTCCTCAAAACCCGAGAGCGCATCTTCGAGAACCCGTTGCCCTTCTCTGAGGGCGCGATCCGCATCCCTGCGGGCTACGCCCCACGCATCGACCGCGAGGTACTCCAGCGCTGCACGCTGCGGGAAGCCGCGTTTGCCGCCCGCGCGATGGCAGCCTAAGGAAGGTCTGCAAAACCCCTCCCGTTGAATGCT
>JANXVK010000624.1 GCA_025351675.1 Rhizobacter sp. | reverse complement strand
CAAGCGCTTCACCGACAATGTCGACGTGCTCACCCGCATCAAGGATCAGCCCATCGTGCTGGTCGTCGCCCCCCTCTCCGGCCACCACTCGACGCTGCTGCGCGAGACGGTGCGTGAGCTGCTGAAGGACCACAAGGTTTTCATCACCGACTGGACCGACGCGCGCATGGTGCCGAAAGACGCCGGCCCGTTCCATCTCGACGACTACGTAACGTATGTGCAGGAGTTCATCCGCCACATCGGCCCCGAAGTGAACGTGATGTCGGTGTGCCAGCCGACCGTGCCGGTGCTCGCGGCGATCTCGCTGATGGCGAGCCGCGGCGAGGTCACCCCGCGCACGATGACGATGATGGGCGGAGAGGGGGGCGACGACCAGCACGATGGGCTGATCCTTGATGCGGGTGAGCACGTCGACATTGTCGGTGAAGCGCTTGAAGCGCAGCAGGCGGCAGAAGGGCTTCTCGATCGCCACTTGCTGCTGCACCGCCACGTCGACACCATCGACCTTGACCGAGTTGATGCCGAACTCGGGCTTCTCGTACTCCTTCGACAGCCGGTGCAGCAGGTCGAGCCCGGCCGATACGCGCTGCGCACCCGGAACGTGCGCGAACGGTGACAGCGGATGGTTATAGAGTTTGGAGGTCGCGCTGGCGAACTCGGCGAAAGGGCTCAGCAGTGCGCGCTGGGTTTCATAGAGCTGATACAGCATCGTAGTGCCTGGTGAGTGACTCGGCACGGGCCGGCGGCCCGTGGCAAAACATTTGTGCAATGCAGCATTCTAGGCGTCCACGCATGATCTTGCTGCACCCGCATTCGGGGTGAAACCCGGATCAGTGCGCCGTTTCGGGGCTTCTGTCATCCGAACGTGTGAATCAGGCCGAAACTTTCACAATCGCCGCGACCGTCGCATCGATGTTCCCGGTGTTCAGCGCGGCCACGCAAATGCGCCCCGAATCGACGCCGTAGATGCCGAACTCGGCGCGCAGGCGCTCCATTTGCGGCTTCGTCAGGCCGGAGTAGCTGAACATGCCGTTCTGGCGCGTGATGAAGCTGACATCCTGCTTCAAGCCTGCGGCTTCGAGCTTGGCCTGAAGCGCGACACGCATTTCCTTGATGCGCGCGCGCATGCCGGCGAGTTCGCCCTCCCACATCGCGCGCAGCATGGGCGTGGTCAGCACGAGGGCGACGACCTGCGCGCCATGCGTCGGCGGGTTCGAGTAGTTGGTGCGGATCACACGCTTGAGCTGGCTCAGCACGCGAGCGGCCTCGTCCTTCGATTCGCAGACGACGCTGAGCGCACCGACGCGCTCGCCGTAGAGCGAAAAACTCTTCGAGAAGCTGGTCGCGACGAAGAAGTCGAGGTCGGCCGCCATGAACTGCCCCACGACCGCGCCGTCTTCCTGGAGGCCTTCGCCGAAGCCTTGGTACGCCATGTCGAGGAAGGGCACGAGGCCGCGCGCCTTGACGGTGGCGATCACCTTCGCCCACTGGTCGGGCGTGATGTCGTAGCCGGTCGGGTTGTGGCAGCAGGCGTGCAGCACGACGATCGTGCCGGCCGCGGCTTGGTCGAGCGCGGCGAGCATGCCGTCGAAGTCGATGCCACGATTGGCCGCGTCGTAGTACGGGTATTGCTCGACCACGAAGCCGGCGCTCTCGAACAGTGCGCGGTGGTTCTCCCAGCTCGGGTCGCTGATCAGCACGGTGGCGTCGACGAAGGGCCACGAAGGGGCCGCTTCACGGCCCATGCGCTTCAGAAAATCCGCGCCGACCTTCAACCCGCCGGTGCCGCCGACGGCCTGCACGGTCGCGATGCGGCCGGCTTTGACGGCGGCCGTGTCGGCACCGAAGACGAGGCCCTGCACGGCCTTGTCGTAGGCCGCGATGCCGTCGATCGGCAGGTAGCCTCTTGCCTTCGGCGCTTCCATCATCATCTTCTCGGCGGCTCGGACGCATTGGAGCAGCGGGAGCTTGCCGTTGTCGTCAAAGTACACGCCGACGCCCAAGTTCACCTTCGCGGGGTTCGGGTCGGCGTTGAACTGCTCGTTCAAGCCCAGGATCGGGTCGCGGGGCGCCATTTCGACGGCGGAGAAGAGCGAAGACATAGTCAGTCCTTGTCAGTAGATGGGGGCTGGCGTTTCCGCTACGCTGTACGGTTGCTCAGCAAGTTCACGTAACGGCGCATTCGCCAAAATATTCCCGGAGATTTTATCTGCCATGGCCGAGCTGTCCGAAGTCACCGACCCCGCCGCTGCCGTTTCTGAGCCCGAAGGCCAGTTCGTCACCTACCCCGATTCGCCGTTCCAGTTGTTCCAGCCGTATCCGCCGGCGGGCGATCAGCCGACCGCGATCGCCGGCCTCGTCGAGGGCCTGAACGACGGCCTGAGCTTTCAAACCCTGCTCGGCGTCACCGGCTCGGGCAAGACCTTCACGATGGCCAACGTGATCGCGCAGATGGGCCGGCCCGCGATCGTTTTTGCGCCGAACAAGACGCTCGCGGCACAGCTCTACGCCGAGTTCCGCGAGTTCTTTCCGAAGAACGCGGTCGAGTATTTCGTCAGCTACTACGACTACTACCAGCCCGAGGCCTATGTGCCGCAGCGCGACCTGTTCATCGAGAAGG
>JANXVK010000622.1 GCA_025351675.1 Rhizobacter sp. | reverse complement strand
CCCGTGGCGGCGTATGCGAAATAGCCGCTGACCTTGCCGTCGAGCACCACGCTCGCCTCGGGCGCGACCGTGAGCGAGACCGGCGGCTTGCCCGTGATGAAGCGGAACATCGCCTCGAAGGCCTTCGGGCTGTACGCGGTTTCGCGGTGGTCGATGCCGGCGATCACGACGTTCTCGGCGCCCTGCAGCGCCGGGCCCTCCGCGGTGATGTTGGTCGGCATGCCTTTGGCACCGATCCACACGCCGTCGGCTTGCGCGAACTTGTCGTTGTTGTCGGAGCGGATCGTCTGCCACGTCGGGCCAGGCGTGACCTCCTCGCCGTTTGGCCCCTTCGGCGCGTTGAGCCCGATCAGGAACGCGCCGGCGCCGTTGAACTCGGCGTTCGGCGCGCGCTTCGGGTCGGCGTACACGCCGTGGTTCGGCGTGCCGCACAGGATCGCGTGCGAGACCTTGCCGGCACCTGATCCGTTCTGAATGTAGTTGCGCACCGCGTTGCCGCCGCGCGAGTTCGCGATCAGCACGACCTGGCGCGCGCCGGTCGCCATCAAGACCTTGTCGACTTCGGCCGCGAGGTACGCCATGTTCTCGGCGGTCGAGCTGCGGCCGTCCTGCGGCTTGGTGTCGTCTTCGCGCGAGAGCGGCCAGGGGATGTCGATCGCGCGCAGCCGGTCGCGCGGCCAGCCGTTTGATTCGAAGCGCCACAGCGTCGTCGTCCAGAGCGCGGCGGTGTCGCCGTTGCCGTGAACGAACACGATCGGTGGCGGTGGGGTGCGCGTTCCGGTGGCGCAGGCGGCGAGCAGCGTGGAGGCGGCGGAGGCGATCAGCAGGTTGCGGCGATTCAAGGTCATGGCGATGTCTTCGTCACGTGTTTGTCGGAGCGATTGTGGGTCGGATGTCGTTGGCCGTCGGCAGCCCGGGCAGCGCGGTCGCGGCACGCATCGCGCGCACGATCGCGGTCGCCATCACCTCGGCGGCCAGCGCGCCGAGCAGCGTGACGTTCGCGCTGCGCCCGGCCGCGCCGGTGGCGAGCGCGAAGATCGTGTCGCCGTCGGTCATCGTGTGCACCGGGTTGATCGCACGCGCGAAGCCGTCGTGCGCCATCTGCGCGATCTTGTTGGCCTGTGCCTTCGTCAGCACCGCGTCGGTCGCGACGATGCCGAGCGTGGTGGCGGCGCCGACCTGCAACGGCGCCGGAACCTCGCCGCGCAGCAGCGCATGCATCGTGCCGAACAGCGCGCCGCCATCGGGCGTGCGAGCGCCGGCGATGACCTGGCCGGTCATTGGGTCGACGACGTCGCCGATCGCGTTGACCGCGACCAGCGCGCCGACCGTGATGCCGTCGACCGTCACCGATGCGCTGCCGAGCCCGCCGCGCATCGCGCGCCCGATGCCGAACAATTTGCCGACCGCGCAGCCGGTGCCGGCACCGACATTGCCTTGCGCGACCGGCGCGTCGCTCGCGGCTTCGCAGGCTGCGTAGCCCGAGGCGGCATCGGGCCGGATCGTCTGATCGCCGATCCACAAATCGAACAGGATCGCGGCCGGCACGATCGGCACCCTTGCAGGCCCGACCTGCACGCCATGGCCGCGCTCGTCGAGCCAGCGCATCACGCCGCCGGCCGCGTCGAGGCCGAACGCGCTGCCGCCGGCAAGCATCACGGCATGCACGGTCTCGACCGCGTTCAGCGGCGACAGCAGCTCGGTCTCGCGCGTGCCCGGTGCGGCACCGCGCACATCGACGCCGGCGACCGCGCCGTCGGGCGTGAGGACGACGGTCACGCCGGTCGGGCGGCGCGTGTCGGTGTGGTGGCCGACGCGCAGGCCGCGCACGTCGGTGAGGCTGTCGAGCCGGGCGGTCGTCACTTGGGCGTCGCCACGAATGCGTTGCGGGCGGTCACGGCGAGGTCGCTGTAGTTGCTGAACACGCCGTCCAGGCCCATCGTCAGAAAGCCCTCGTACTCGGCGGCGGCAGTCGCCGGATCAGCCTTCGCGAAGGTCCAGCCGTGCACCGCGAGGCCGACGGCGTGGGCCTGGTCGACCCAGTGCTTCGTCAGCGGGTACTTCGCGTTCGCGATCGCGACGCCAACGCCGTGCGCGTACGTGGCGACGTCTTTCAAGCTCAGCATGCGGCCGCCCGGCGCGGCCAGCATCGCGCTGCCATCGGGCAACGTGATCGCATGGCCGAGCAGGATCAGCGGCAGCTTCAGGCCGAGCAGGCGCTGCTTCGCATCAAGGCTCTTGACGGTCGCGTCGCTGAACGATTGCACGAAAACCTTGTCGGCAGCGCTCGCGTATTTCTCTCGTTGCAAGGTGGCGAGAATTTTGTCTTCCATCGCCGGGTCGGCCTGCTTGGCCTCCGGGTAGATGCCGATGGTGCGACCGGCGAGCGCGCTCTGCGCCTTGGCGAAAGCGATCACCTCGTCGAAGGTCGGCACGCGCAACTCGGCGAACCGGGGCGTGAAGCCGGGGTGGGTGGTGGCGCCGGTCGTGGTCGGCCTGACCGTCAACGTGCGGATCTCGGCGAGCGAGAAGTCGGCGACCTTGTAGCCGCCGTTTCGGGCGACAAAAAGGTCGGCGACATTGGTCGTGCGCGGCAGCGTGTCGTCGTGCATCGCGACGAGCACGCCGTCGCTCGTCATCTGCAGATCGGGCTCGATGTAGTCGGCGCCCATCTTCGCGGCGAGCTCGTAGCCGGCGAGCGTGTGCTCGGGCAGGTAGCCGCTCGCACCGCGGTGGGCGATGACGAGCGGACGGGCGCCCTGGTCGGCGGCCTGCGCCAGCGGCCCGCACAGGGCGGTCGCCAGCAGCAGCGCCGCTGCACGCATCAGGCGAGTACGCCTGCGGTGAGGATCAAGCGAAAACACCTGCGGTGCTTTGCATCCGCGCCGACACCTCGCCCAGTTGGTGCATCGTGTCGCCGTAGCTCATCTCCATCACCGTCAGCCGCTTGAAGTAGTGGCTCGCGCTGTACTCGTCGGTCACGCCGATGCCGCCGTGCAGCTGGATACACTGCTGGCCGACGAAGCGCATCGATTGGCCGAGCTGGTACTTCGCCTGGGCGAGCGCGCGGCGGCGTTGCGGCGCCGGCTCGTTCAGCTTCAGGCTCGCGAAGTAGCTCATCGAGCGGCCGAGTTCGAGCTGCATCTTGACGTCGGCGATACGGTGCTTCAGCGCCTGGAAGGTGCTGATCGTCACGCCGAACTGCTTGCGCGTGTTCATGTACTCGACGGTCGTCGCGACCAGCTTGTCCATCGCGCCGACGGCCTCGGCGCAGAGCGCGGCGATGCCGACGTCGATCGCGTGTTCGAGCGCGGGGAAGGCTGCGCCTGCTGGCAGCAACTCGATCGCGTCGGCGTCGGTCAACGTGATGTCGGCAGCGCCGGCGCCGTCCTGCGTCGGGTAGCCGCGCACGGTCACGCCTTTCACGCCCTTCGAGACGAGGAACAGCGCGATGCCCGATTCATCGTCGACCGCACCGCTCACGCGCGCCGGCACGATGAACGCGCCGGCGTGCGCACCGGCCGGCACGACCGTCTTGGTGCCGCTCAGTTGCCAGGTGCCGCCGTTGTTCTTCGCGGTCGTCTCGACGTGCGCGAGCCGGTAGCGCGCGCTGCGCTCCTGGTGCGCGAGCACGACCCGCTCCCTGCCTTCGGCGATGCCCTGCAGCCACAGCGCGGCCGAGGGCGCCTTGCCGGCGTTCAGCAGGCTCACCGCGACGAGCGAAACGGCCGCGAACGGCTCGATGACGATGCCGCGGCCGAGTTCTTCCATCACGACCATCGCATCGACCGGGCCGAAGCCCATGCCGCCGTTTTCTTCCGAGACGTAGAGGCCCAGCAGGCCGAGCTCGGCGAGCTCTTTCCACGCCGCGGGCGAGTAGCCGCCTTCCTTGACGATGCCGCGGCGGCGCTCGAAGGTGTAGGCCTTGTCGACCCACTTGCGCACCGTGTCGCGCAGCATTTCCTGGTCGTCTGAAAAATCGAAGTCCATGGTGCAGTCCTCTGCGAATCAATCTTCATTCTGGAACCCCGCCCCTCTCGGAGGGAAGGGGCAGGGGAAGGGAGCAACCCTGTTCGCGCACAGCGCGGACGGTGGTGGGCGTCAGCCCAGCACCGTCTGGGCGACGATGTTTCTTTGAACCTCGTTGCTGCCGCCGTAGATCGTCGTCTTGCGCATGTTGAAGTAGGTGCCGGCCAGCGGCGCCGTGAAGGCACCCGCGGCCATGTCGCCTTGCCAGCCGGCTTCCATCGCTTCGCGGATGCAAGGCACCGACGCAGGCCCCGCGGCCAGCATCATCAGCTCGCTGTAGCGCTGCTGGATCTCGCTGCCGCGGATCTTCAGCAGGCCGGCGACGTCGAGCGACTGCTTGCCGCTCTTCTCGGCCGAGAGCACGCGCAGCACCATCATCTCGAGCGCGACGACCTCGACCTCGAGCTTGGCGATCTCGTCGCGGAAGCGCGTGTCCGTGTACACGCCTTCGGCCGTCGCGATGCGCTTGAGCCGCTCGAGTTCGCGCTTCGCGCGATTCACGTCGGCGATGTTGGTGCGTTCGTGCGCGAGCAGGTGCTTGGCATACGTCCAGCCCTTGTTCTCTTCGCCGATCAGTTGATCGGCCGGCACTTCGACGTTGTCGAACCAGACCTCGTTGACCTCGTGCGCGCCGTCCATCGTGATGATGGGGCGCACCGTCACGCCAGGGCTCTTCATGTCGATCAGCAGGAAGCTGATGCCGGTCTGCGGCTTGCCTTCGTTGCTGGTGCGCACCAGGCAGAAGATCCAGTCGCCGAACTGGCCGAGTGTGGTCCAGGTTTTCTGGCCGTTGACGATGTAGAAATCGCCCTTGCGCTCGGCCTTGGTCTTGACCGACGCCAGGTCGGAGCCCGAACCCGGCTCGCTGTAACCCTGGCTCCACCAGACCTTGCCGCTCATGATGTCGGGCAGGAAGCGCTGCTGCTGCTCCGGCGTGCCGAAGGCCATGATCACCGGTGCCACCATCACCGGGCCGAAGGGGATCACGCGCGGCGCGCCGGCAAGGGCACATTCTTCCTCGAACAGGTGCTTCTGGATCGCGTTCCAGCCCGGGCCGCCGAACTGCTTGGGCCAGGCCCAGCCGTGCCAGCCCTTGGCGCCGAGGATGCGCGCCCAGCGTTGCAGATCTTCCTTGGAGAGGCGCAGGGCGTTGTGCACCTTGTGGCTGATGTCCTTGGGCAGGTTCTCGGCCACCCAGGCGCGAATCTGCTCGCGGAAGGCTTGTTCTTCGGGGGTGAATTTCAGGTCCATCGGGTGTCTCCAGATTGCAGAAGATGCAACGGCAGTTTGCGCGGCGGCATGTTTTAGCACGACCGTGCCATTTTGCCTTGTCCCTGCCGTGACAAGCCTGCAGCCTACCCCCGACCGTATAGTCAATCCGATGGATGCCCCGAGTTTTCGAGCGACGGTGATCGCGCTCGCTGCGGGGCAGCTCGTGTGCTGGGCTGCCCTGTTCTATTCCTTTTCGTCGCTCGTCTTGCCCATGCAGCACAGCATGGGCTGGACC
>JANXVK010000619.1 GCA_025351675.1 Rhizobacter sp. | reverse complement strand
AGCAGTGATAGAACTGCTTGCTCGGGCTCACCGTGAAGCTCGGCGACTTTTCGGCATGAAACGGGCACAGCCCGCTGAGGTTCGCGCCGCCCTTTTTCAGTTGCACGTGGCGACCGATCAGGTCGACGATGTCGACGCGCGAGAGCAGGTCGTGGATGAAGGTTGGCGGGATCACGCGTCGAGTCTAACGTCGCCCAATCCGGGCCGCGCCGGCTGATCCCGGCGGCGCGCACTCACGCCGGCGTCAACATCCCGGCCGGGCTCGGCATGTCCTTGTAGTCGCGCACCCACTCCACGACCCGGTCGGCCGGCATCGCTGCGGCGATGCCGTTGCCCTGACCGACGTTGCAGCCGATTTCGATCAGCCGCTGCGCCTGGGCGCGGGTCTCGACGCCTTCGGCCACGACGGTGCAGCCGAAGGTCTGCGACAGCCCGATCACGCCTTCGACGATGGCCAGATCCTGGCGGTCGCCGAGCATGTTGATGACGAACGAGCGGTCGATCTTCAGCATGTCGATCGGCAGCCGCTTCAAATAGGTGAAGGTCGAATAGCCGGTGCCGAAATCGTCGAGCGCGAACCGCACGCCGAGCGCGCGGCACTCTTCCATCAGCTCGCAGGTGTAGTCGACGTCGGCGAGCGCGGCGGTCTCCAACACCTCGATGATCAGGCGGTGCGCGACCGGCGTCTGGTGCCGCGACAACAGCCCGGTCAGATGCTGCACGAACAGCGGCTCCTGCAGGTGACGGGCCGAGACATTGATGCTGACCGTGATGTCCAGGCCCAGGCGCAGCCAGCGCGCGAGCTGGTCGATGCCCTGCTGCAGCACCCAGTTGCCGACGCTGATCGCCAAGCCGGTGTTCTCGATCAGCGGCAGGAACTGCGCCGGCGAGATCACGCCCTGCTGAGGGTGCTTCCAGCGCAGCAGCGCCTCGAGGCCGAGCACCTTGGCGTGGCGCATGTCGACCTTGGGCTGGAAGTACAGACGGAACTCGTTCGCGTCGAGCGCTTCCTGGACCCGGCCGAGCGCGACGAAGCGGGCTTCCGCACGGCGATCGTGTTCGGCGTCGAAGAACAGATAGCCGTTGCGGCCGGCCTGCTTCGCGCCGTACATCGCATGGTCGGCGTGGCGCAGCAGGGTTTCGGCGTCGGCGCCGTCGAGCGGGAACACGGTGGCGCCGATGCTCGCGGTCACCGTCACCGGGCCCGCACCGACGCCGAGCGCATAGGGCTGGCACACCTGATTCAGAGCGCGCTCGACCGCGTGGCGGCTCTCCTCCAGCGTGGTGGTGCGCAGCAGCAGCACGAACTCGTCGCCGCCGATGCGCGCGGCGACGTCGTCGCCGCCGGCCCATGAACGCAGCGAACGGCGCATGCGGTCGGCAAGTTCGAGCAGCAGGCGGTCGCCGGCGTCGTGGCCGAAGCGGTCGTTGACCGGCTTGAAGTGGTCGAGATCGAGATAGCAGACCGTCAGCAGCGAGCCTTCGCGACGGCTCGCCTGCATGGCCGACTCCAGCATCTGCGCGAGCCGCACCCGGTTCGGCAACCCGGTCAGCTCGTCGAAATGGGCCTGGCGCTGCAACTGCTCGAATTGTGCGCGCGCGTGCGTCACGTCGGCGATCGCGAGCACGTGGTTGCGCACGCTGCCATTGGCGTTGCGCACCGCCGTGACCGTGACCTGCAGCACGCAGGGCTCACCGTTGCGGCGGTGGTGGCTCAACTCGCCGCGCCAGCTGCCATGGTCGGCCAAGCCGAGCTGCATCGCGTCGAGTTGCAGCGCGAGGTGGCTGCCGGCCGCGCGCGAATTCAGCAGCGCCGGCACCGTGCCGAGCAACTCCTGGCGCGAGTAACCGGTGATCTCGCTGAAGGTCGGGTTCGATTCGAGCACGCGGTGTTGCGGGTCGGTGATCAGCAGGCCTTCATGCAAGTGCTGGAACACGCTTTGCGACAAGTCCTGACTCTGGCGCGCGGCCTGCACGTCGCTGATGTCGCGCGCAGTGCCGAGGATGAGCAACGGCTTGCCGGCCGGTCCGTGCTCGGCGACCAGCGCGTGCAGCTCGAACAGCCGCCAGCTGCCGTCGCGGCACAGCATGCGGCACTCGGCGCGGCAGTTGATGGTGTCGGTCATGTGCAAGGGCTCGAACGCGCCTTCCACACTGGCCAGATCGTCGGGGTGGATCAACGCCCGGAACGCCTGCAGCGTGTTGCCGAAACCCTGTTTCGAGTGGCCGAGGAGCGCCAGCCAGCGCTTCGAGAGCTTGACCCGGCCGGTGCGCAGATCCCACTCGCCGATGCCGACCTGCGCGGCGTCGAGCGCGAGCTGCCAGTGCCGCTCTTTGGCGGTGAGCTCGCCGGTCAGCGCAGTCGTCAGCAGCGGGATTGCGAGCAGGCCGCACACGTAGCCGGCCAGCAGCGCGGTGGCCGTGTGGCCGTCCGCTTGGTAAAACGGCCCGAGCCCATGCAGCGTGAACAAGAGGGTGCCGGCCGTGAGCAGCAGCGCCGTCGTCGACGCCGCGAACAGCCCATTGCGCGAGGCCATCCAGCACAGCAGCAGGTGCGGTAGGAAGAACAGTGGCGACTGGATCGCGTGCGCGCCGCCGCCGAACAGCGAAGCCAGCGCCGCGCTCGCGAACGTGCCGAGCGCCAGCAGACCCACCGAGGCCCAGCGCCAGCCACCGAAGATCTGTCGCAGCGACGCACGCGACAGCGTCAGCAGCGGGATGCCGACGACCAGCGCGCCGATCGCGTCGCCGAGCCACCAGTACATCCACGCCTTCGGCACCGCGGCCCACTCGATGAGCCCACTGACGGCGAGCCAGAACGCACCGTTGGTCGCGGTCACCAGCATCGAGAAACCGATGCCGATCGAGCCGAACAGCCAGAGATCGCTGCGCCGGTCGAGCTCGACATGCAGGCCGTCGTGCCTCAACACCCACGCGCCGAGCACCGGCCCGAGCGTGTTGCCGCAGGCGATCAGCACTGCGAGCCACGCCGGTGTTCCGGTCGAGAGTGCGACAGACAGCGCGCCGAGCCACACACCCGGCCACACGCCGAGCCCGAAGCGCAGCAATGCCGCCAGCGCGATGCCCGCCGATGGCCGGATCAGCGTGGCCAGCGTGTCGGACGGTGGCATCGACAGACCGTGGCGCCCGCTCAGGTAACAGGCCACCAGGACCAGCGCCGTGCGCCATGCCCAGTCGCGCGAAACCACCGCCGAGGCGATTCCGGGGAGACGCGTGGAGAGTCGGGCGTTGGACACGGCGTTGGGGTGGGCGAATTGTGCGTAAATGTAAGGTAGGCGGAGCGCTCTCACGATCCTGCGACACAACGAAAAAGCCACCTGTGACGGTGGCTTGGCGTGCGTGTTGCGAGCCGGTCGCTGGTCAGAGCGCGAAGTCAGAGAGCTTGCGGCCGGCGCCCAGCGCCGCCTTCAGCCACTTCGGTTGGAGGCCGCGGCCGCTCCAGGTGTCGCCGGTGGCCGAGTTTCGGTACTTGGCGGCGACCTTGTTGCCCTTGCCGGCGCGGGTCTTGGCGCTGCCTTTGCCCGAGAGATCGGCGGCACTCAGGCCATACTGATCCATCAACGCGCGCACTTTGCCGATCGCGTCGCTCCGATCCTGATGGCGGGTGCGTTCGATTTCGCGTTCGAGCGCTTCTTTCTGTGCGATGAGTTCTTGCAATGAGGCCATGAAGAATCCTTTGTTTGAATCGAATCGGCTGAAACCTGCGCGATTCTATTCAAGTACCGGCAAGGTATTCAAGCCCCGGTCGGCGGGACATACCCGGCCACCGGCTCGGCGCCGCTGCCGAAGAAGAAATTCTCCATCTGGCGGGCCAAATACTGGCGCGCGCGCTGATCGGCGAGATTCAGGCGATTCTCGTTGACCAGCATGGTCTGGTGTTTCATCCAGAGTTGCCAGGCTTCCTTGCTGACCTGGTTGTAGATTTTTTTGCCGAGTTCGCCGGGGTAGGGCGAGTAGTCCATGCCCTCGGCTTCTTTTTTAAGGTGAATACATTGCACCATGCGGGCCATTTTGAATATCCTTCTCTGATCAGCTGAGTTTCTTGACCAGCACCTGCGAGCGCCGGTCCCAGTTGTATTTTCGTTTGCGCGCCTCGGGCAGCCAGTCGGGGTCGACCTGAACGAAACCCCGCTTGATGAACCAGTGCATCGTGCGGGTCGTCAGCACGAAGATGCTTTCCAGCCCGGCCGCCCTCGCACGCTGTTCCACGCGCTTCAGGATGCGTTCGCCGTCGCCCTGGCTTTGCACCTGCGGCGACACGGTCAGCGCGGCCATCTCCGCGGTCTTCGCTTCGGGGTACGGGTAGAGCGCCGCACAGCCGAAGATCACGCCGTCATGTTCGATCACGGTGTAGTGGCCGATGTCGCGCTCGATCTCGGTGCGGCTGCGCTTGACGAGCGTGCCGTCCTGCTCGAAGGGTTCGATCAGCTGCAGCACGCCGCCGATGTCGTCCGAGGTGGCCTCGCGCAGGCTCTCCAACTTCTCGTCGACCACCATCGTGCCAATGCCGTCGTGGGTGAATACTTCCATGAGCAGCGCGCCGTCCATCGCAAACGGCAGGATGTGCGAGCGCTCGACGCCACCGCGGCAGGCCCGAACGCAATACTGCAGATAGAACGCCGGGTCGGTCGGTTTCTCGGGCCGCGGCAGGGCCGTGAGCAGCTTCTGGGCATCGGCCAGCGCGAGCTCGGTGTCGATCGGGCTTTCCGGGTCACTCAGATCTTCGTGAATGCCCGGCACCTCGGTGATGAACAGCAGCTTGTCGGCCTGCAGCGCGATCGCCGTGCTCGTCGCCACGTCCTCCATGGTCAAGTTGAAGGCCTCGCCTGTCGGCGAGAAGC
>JANXVK010000133.1 GCA_025351675.1 Rhizobacter sp. | reverse complement strand
TGCTCAAGGCCTGGTCCACGTGGACGATGGTGGCCGTGACCTGCGTCTGCTTCGCCGGCCTGGCAGTGCTGTCGCGCCCGCTCGCGCTGCCGCTCGACCACGACCGCGGCCTCGCGAGCCCTTACATCCAGGGCATGCTGATCTGCTTCGCGCTGAACGCGGCGCTGCTCGCGGTCTTCATCAAGCGCATCACCCGCAACCTGCGCGCGCGCGACGCACGCTTGGGTGACCTGCGCCAGCGCGCCGCCGAAGAAGAACACATCGTGCGCATGGGCCTGCTCGCATCGGGCGCCGCGCACGAGCTCGGCACGCCGCTGGCGACGCTGTCGGTAATCCTTGGTGACTGGCGTCGCATGCCGCCGTTCCAGCAGAACCCGGACCTGCTGCAGGAGCTCGGCGAGATGCAGGCGCAGCTGGCGCGCTGCAAGAGCATCGTCAGCGGCATCCTGCTGTCAGCCGGCGAAGCACGTGGCGAGTCATCCGCCCGCACGACCATCGGCAGCTTCCTGAACGATCTGGTCGACGAATGGCGCGCAACCCGGCCGGCGGTTCGGTTCGCGTTCGAGAACCGCTTCGGCGACGACCTGCCGATGGTCTCGGACTCGGCACTGAAACAGATGATCTGCAACATCCTCGACAACGCGCTCGAAGCCTCGCCGGGCTGGATCCGCCTCGAAGCCGCGCGCGACGCCGACGCGCTGACGCTGACGGTCACCGACGCCGGCCCGGGCTTCGCGCCCGGCATGCTGGCGCAGTTCGGCAAGCCCTACCAGTCGAGCAAGGGCCGGCCGGGCGGCGGGCTCGGGCTGTTCCTCGTCGTCAACGTCGCGCGCACATTGGGCGGCAGCGTGGCGGCGCGCAACCGGCCCGAAGGCGGCGCGAGTGTGACCGTGACCCTGCCGCTCGCGGCGTTCACGCTTCCCAAAGGCGCATTGCGTGGAACCTGACGTGCAAGCCGCGCGCCAGTTGCTGATCGTCGAAGACGATGCGGCCTTCGCGCGCACGCTGAGTCGCTCGTTCGAGCGGCGTGGCTATGCGGTGCTGAACGCGAGCAGCTTCGCCGACGTCATCGCGCTGCTGCCCGCGCACACCCCCGGCTTCGCGGTCGTCGACCTGAAGCTCGCCGGCGAATCGTCGGGCCTGGCCTGCGTGGCGGCACTGCACGCGCACGACCCGGCCATGCTGATCGTCGTGCTGACCGGTTTCGCGAGCATCGCGACCGCGGTCGAGGCGATCAAGCTCGGCGCGTGTCACTACCTCGCCAAGCCCTCGAACACCGACGACATCGAGGCCGCGTTCGGCCGCGCCGCCGGCAACGCCGAAGTCGGGCTGACGAACCGCTCGACCTCGATCAAGACGCTCGAATGGGAGCGCATCCACGAGACGCTCGCCGAGACCGGCTTCAACATCTCCGAGACTGCCCGGCGACTCGGCATGCACCGCCGCACGCTGGCGCGCAAGCTGGGCAAGCAGCAGGTGAAGTGAGGGGCGGCGAGGGGCGGCTCTCGACCCAAAGCGGCCTGTGGGGAAGTCAGCGTGACTGCCCTGCAGCTGACCTTGAAAGATTGACAGCTTTCACTGCGCTGCGCGTCGAAGCGGCCAGCGCCCTGCAGACTTACCCCAAAACAGACTGACTCGGGCAGGTCCTTGGCAGTCACCTGAAACAGGCCTGCCGTCGCTTCAGCGCTGCGGCGTTCGGTGGCGCGCCTGATGCCGATGGCCCCCCTTCAGGGCAACCGGTCGCAGGGTGGCGTGCTTCGTTTTTCGGCCATGCACACGGTCGCGCCACAGGCGAAATGATCCAGGTTTCAGTTGCTGACGCATCAGGGCAATGACCGCGGCTTCGTCCAGCCCAAACTGGATCTTGATCGCCTCGAAGGGGGTACGGTCCTCCCAGGCCATTTCGATGACCCGGGACATGTCAGCAGCATCGAGAGCGCGGGTCGGCTTTGGCATGTCGCATGGTACGCACCAGCCGGGCCAGTGATGTGTACCCTGCCGGCTTCGGGCTGACTCGCCCAGACCCGATGCAAAGCGAGTTCTCGGCGGGCCGCATGCGTGCACGGGTCAGACACACGCAGGACTGACCGTGGCGCATCATCACTGGCTATGAGATCGATTCCGGAACCCGAAGCGGTAGCGCCAGCGCTTCCAGCGCTCAATCACTGCACGCGAAAAAACCCGCTGAGTCCGAAAAAGCTTTTGCTGACAAAGTGGACGGCGGTGACGCCGCGCAATCGCGAAAAGCATTTCGTGGTGCTGCGGGTGATCGAGCCCGAGCCGCCGTCGATACGCGTCGAGCAGGTCGAACTGGAGGCCCTGCATTCCAGGCAGGTGTATTTGCTGCAATGGCGCGAGCTGACCGACGCCAGCTTGTGGCGCCAAGGCTGGGTCTGACGCGAGGCCGTCCCGGGCGTCTGCTGTCTCGGTCCGCGTACCGGCGCTCGCGACCCTGAGCCGTCCTGCGTCATCGACGATTGCTTCCTCCGAAGCCGCCATTGGTCACGGCTTTGTGAGTTGTTGGCACAGCATCGTGCGCCCGCGCCCGCGGGTCTTTCAGGCAATGTACTTGTACCTCGCTTGAAGGGCCACGCGGCAGCGTCGATCCGATGCCGTGTACGTCGGACAGCGCGATCGACGCTGAAAGCGCTTGTGGCTGTACGGGACAGGCCCGCTGCACCCGGCCGTGGTGCGTGTCTGTGCATCCCACCGAACCCGAGGACCTTTGGCCCAATCAGCTTGCAAGGCGAACAAACTCACGCGCGGAGTGCCCCATAAGCTTCACGGGCAGATCTCGCCGCCGCGGGCGACGGCGACCCGCTACGCCGCCGGTCGAAGCGCGGCTGGCCGGCGAACCGGCCGATGCTTAATGCCCGGACGCCCCCGACGCGCCAATACCCGTCTCCGATCGCACCTGCTGCGGCAGGAAGCCGGCTCGGTCTTGCGCAGCTCGCGGGCTTTTGTCGAGGATCGAGAACAGCCAGATGCCGACAAAGGCCAGAGTCATCGAAAACAGCGCCGGAGACTGATACGGGAACAGTGCCGAGCCCTTTGGATTGCCGAGCGTGACTTCCCAGACCGAAGGCGAAACGACCGTCAGCGCCACCGAAGAGACCAGGCCGAGGAAGCCGCCGACCACGGCGCCACGGGTCGTGCAATCCTTCCAAAGCACTGACATCAGCAGCACCGGGAAGTTGGCAGAGGCCGCAATCGCGAATGCCAAAGAGACCATGAACGCGATGTTCTGCTTCTCGAAGGCAATGCCCAGCAGCACCGCAATGATGCCGAGCGCAACGGTGGTCAGGCGAGACACCTTGAGTTCGGCAGCGCTGTCGGCCTTGCCACCCTTGATCACCACGCCGTAAATGTCGTGCGACACCGCTGCGGCGCCGGCCAGCGTGAGGCCCGCCACCACCGCCAGGATGGTCGCGAACGCCACAGCCGAGATGAAGCCAAGAAAAACGTTTCCGCCGACCGCGTTGGCCAGGTGGATGGCCGCCATGTTGCCGCCTCCCAGCAGCCCGCCCTTGGCATCGAGGAACTGCGGGTTCGTCAGCACGAAGCTGATCGCGCCGAAACCGATGATGAATGTCAGCAGGTAGAAGTAGCCGATCCAAGTGGTGGCCCACAACACCGACTTGCGCGCCTCCTTGGCGTTCGGCACGGTGAAGAAGCGCATCAGGATGTGCGGCAGCCCGGCCGTGCCGAACATCAGCGCCATGCCGAACGAGATGGCCGAGATCGGGTCCTTGACGAAGTTGCCCGGGCCCATGATCGATTGGCCGAGTGCGGCCGCGG
>JANXVK010000592.1 GCA_025351675.1 Rhizobacter sp. | reverse complement strand
GTGGCTTCGGTGCGAACCACTTCGTCCGCCGGAATGTAGAAGTCGCGCTTGTAGTTGAAGGTGTGGACGATGATCGCAATCATCATCGCGGCAAAGCCGAGGCCGGCCACGAGCCACATGTGCCAGATCAGCGCGAAGGCGGCGACCGAACTCAGCGCAGCGATGATGAAACCTGCGGCCGTGTTCTTGGGCATGTGGATCGAGATGAAGCCGGCATCGGGCCGCGCGTACTTCTGGTTCTTCATGTCGTACCAGGCATCGCTGTCGTGGATCACCGGCGTGAAGGCGAAGTTGTAGGCGGGCGGCGGGGACGACGTCGACCATTCCAGCGTGCGGCCATCCCACGGGTCGCCGGTGGTATCACGCAATTCCACACGGCGGCGGAAGCTCACCACCAACTGGATCAGGAAGGATGCGATGCCGAGCGCGATGAGGACGGCGCCGAAGGCCGCGATCTGGAACCAGATCTGGAGCGATGGATCTTCGAAGTGGCTCAGGCGCCGCGTCACGCCCATCAGGCCCAGCACATAGAGCGGCATGAAGGCGAAGTAAAAGCCGATGCACCAGAACCAGAACGAGCACTTGCCCCAGAACGGATCGAGCTTGTAGCCGAAAGCTTTCGGAAACCAGTAGGTGATGCCGGCCATGAGCCCGAACAGCACGCCGCCGATGATCACGTTGTGGAAGTGCGCGATCAGGAAGAGGCTGTTGTGCAGCACGAAGTCGGCCGGTGGCACGGCCAGCAGCACGCCCGTCATCCCGCCGATCACGAAGGTGATCATGAAGCCCAGCGTCCAGAGCATCGGCACTTCGTAGCGGATGCGGCCGCGGTACATGGTGAAGAGCCAGTTGAAGATCTTCGCGCCCGTCGGGATCGAGATGATCATCGTCGTGATGCCGAAGAAGGAATTGACGCTGGCGCCCGACCCCATGGTGAAGAAGTGGTGCAGCCACACCAGGTACGAGAGGATGGTGATCACGACCGTGGCGTAGACCATCGACGCATAGCCGAACAGCCGCTTGCTGCAGAAGGTGGAGACCACTTCCGAGAAGATGCCGAAGGCCGGCAGGATCAGGATGTAGACCTCCGGGTGACCCCAGATCCAGATCAGGTTCACGTACATCATCGCGTTGCCGCCGAGGTCGTTCGTGAAGAAGTTGGTGCCGACGGTGCGATCGAGCGAGAGCAGTCCCAGCACGGCCGTCAAGACCGGAAACGCGGCAACGATCAGCACGTTGGTGCACAGGGCGGTCCAGACGAAGATCGGCATCTTCATCATCGTCATGCCGGGTGCCCGCATCTTGACGATGGTCGCGATCAGGTTCACGCCCGACAGCAAGGTGCCGACCCCCGCGATCTGCAGCGACCATATGTAGTAATCGACGCCCACGTCGGGGCTGAACGCGATGCCCGAGAGCGGTGGGTACGCGAGCCAGCCGGTGCGGGCGAACTCACCGACGAACAGCGAGGTCATCGTCAGGCCCGCGCCGAAGGTAGTCATCCAGAAGCTGAAGTTGTTCAGGAACGGGAACGACACGTCGCGCGCGCCGATCTGCAGCGGCACGACGAAGTTCATCAACCCGGTGACCAGCGGCATCGCGACGAAGAAGATCATGATCACGCCGTGCGCCGTGAAGATCTGGTCGTAGTGGTGCGGCGGCAAGAAACCGGCCTCCCCGCCGAAGGCGAAGGCCTGCTGCGCGCGCATCATGATCGCGTCCGAGAAGCCGCGCAGCAGCATCACCAGACCGAGCACGATGTACATGATGCCGATCTTCTTGTGATCGATGCTGGTGATCCAGTCGCGCCACAGCGTGCCCCACAGCTTGTAGTAGGTCAGCGCCACCAGCAGCGCAGCGCCGCCGAGGCCGACCGCGGCGAAGGTGCCGAACAGGATCGGATCGTGCAGCGGAATGGCGTTCCAGGTGAGGCGGCCGAAGATCAGGCTCGCCGGTGCGGAAGGGTCGGGAATCAAAGCAGACATGGGGTCGGGTTATCGCTTCGGTGGGTCGGCGCGCAGCACCGGCCGGCCCTCGGGGTTGGCTGGCGTGCAGGCGAGTGCTTCAACGTATTTGCGGCGGTCGAGCGCGGCGACTTGGTAGGCGGCTGCAGAGCCGAGGCCGCCGGCGTCGATCGCCATCACCTGGTTCATGCACATCTTGTTGGTGTCGACGCAGCGGTTCAGGATGCGTTCGTAGAGATCGGGCGCCACGCTGGCGTAGCGCTTCACCGGGTCGCGTTCGCTGGGCTTTTCGAGCTGCAGGTAGGCTTGGCGGTCGAGCGTGTTGCCGCTCTCCTTGGCGCTCTGCACCCAGCGATCGA
Source organism: Rhizobacter sp. (assembly GCA_025351675.1). Taxonomy (GTDB): domain Bacteria; phylum Pseudomonadota; class Gammaproteobacteria; order Burkholderiales; family Burkholderiaceae_C; genus LMDS01. The sequence continues at coordinate 3,530 of JANXVK010000592.1, read as the reverse complement.
AGTCGGCGCCGCTCATGCCGTGGAACTTGAAGCGCATGTTCGAGAAGCCAGCGCCGCTGTAGTTGGCCGAGAAGCCGTCGTACACGCCGGCCTTGTTCATCACCCCATGCAGCTTGGTCTCCATGCCCGGCATCGCATAGATCTGGCCGGCCAGCGCCGGGATGAAGAACGAGTTCATCACGCTCGAGCCGGTGATCTTGAAGGAGATCGGCACGTCGATCGGCGCGGCCAGCTCGTTGACGGTCGCGATGCCGAGCTCCGGGTAGATGAACAGCCATTTCCAGTCGAGCGCAACGACTTCGACGACGAGGGGTTTGACGTTGTCGGAGACGACACGCTCGGCATCGATGCGGCGCAGCGGGCGGTACGGGTCGAGCGTGTGGGTGCTGATCCACGTGACTGCACCGAGCGCAATGATGATCAGCAGTGGCGCGGCCCAGATCACGAGTTCGAGCGCGGTCGAGTGAGCCCATTCGGGCGTGTAGGTCGCCTCCTTGTTCGACTGGCGGTAGCGCCATGCGAACAGGAGGGTCAATGCGATCACCGGCACGATGATCAGCAGCATCAACACGGTCGAGACCATGATCAGCCGGCCCTGCTGGGCCGCCACGTCGCCGGGCGCGTTCAGCAGCACCGTATTGCAACCAGCAAGCAGCAGCACTGCCGGAAGCAGCAGCGAGGCGCGAAGGTTTTTGAGATCAAGCATGCCGGGAGAGGAGAGTGCGAAGTGAGCAGCGAGCGGTCATCGAGACTGCAATCTACGGCGAAAGAAGCGTGCCGGACATTGGACGTTTTGTCCCATGGCGGCAAATCGCCGGCGGTGCGATGCTTCGGCCTGTCCCGGACACCAGCCACTTTTTACCCGCCCATGAGCCGCTCCAGCATCGACCCCACCGCCGAGCCATCGCTCGCCCGCGACGCGCGTCCGGTCAGCGCCGACCACGGCGAGATCGCGCCGGGCGAGATCGCGATCGGCGTGGTCATCGGGCGCGCCTCCGAGTACTTCGACTACTTCGTCTACGGCATCGCGTCGGCATTGGTGTTCCCGTCGGTGTTCTTCCCGTTCGAGAAGGGGCTCGAGGCGACGCTGCTTTCCTTCGTCGTGTTTTCGTTCGCGTTCATCGCGCGGCCGGTCGGCACGGTCCTGTTCATGCAGCTGCAGCGCCGATTCGGTCGCGAGGCCAAGCTGACGATCGCACTCTTCCTGCTCGGCGTCTCGACTGCCGGCATCGCTTTTTTGCCCGGCTACGACAGTCTGGGGTTCGCGGCAATCGTGGTTCTCTCGCTGCTGCGAATTGGCCAGGGCATCGCGCTCGGCGGCTCCTGGGACGGCCTGCCCTCGCTACTCGCATTGAGCGCCCCGCCGGGCAAGCGTGGCTGGTACGCCGCGTTGGGCCAGCTCGGCGCGCCGGTCGGGTTCATCCTGGCGAGCGGGTTGTTCGCGTTCCTCTACTCGAACCTGTCGCCCGACGATTTCTTCGACTGGGGCTGGCGCTACACCTTCTACGTCGCGTTCGCGATCAACGTGGTCGCGCTGTTCGCGCGGCTGCGGCTGGTTGCGACCACTGAGTACGCGCAGCTGCTTGACGGCTACGAGCTCGAGCCGAGCGACGTTGGCGAAGTCGTGCGGGAGAAGGGATCGACCTTGCTGATCGGGGCGTTCGCCGCGCTCGCGAGCTACGCGCTGTTTCACCTGATCACGGTGTTCCCGCTGTCGTGGATCAAGCTGTACACGCAGCAATCGATCAGCGAGTTCCTGGTCGTGCAGATGATCGGGGCGGTGCTCGCAGCCGGGGGTGTCGTGGCCTCGGGCTACATCGCCGATCGCATCGGACGGCGCCGCACGCTCGGCACCTTAGCGGTGATGATCGCGGTGTTCAGCGGCTTCGCGCCGACCCTTCTCGGCGGCGGAACGCTCGGCCAAGACGTCTTCATCCTGCTCGGTTTCGTGCTGCTCGGCCTCTCGTACGGCCAGGCGGCCGGCGCGGTCAGCTCGAACTTCGGCGAGAAGTACCGCTACACCGGCGCCGCGCTCACGTCCGACTTGGCCTGGCTGATCGGCGCCGCGTTCGCGCCGCTCGTGGCACTCGGCTTGTCGGCGAACTTCGGTCTCGGCTACGTCAGCGTCTATCTGCTGTCGGGCGCGGCCTGCACACTGGCGGCGCTGAGCGTGAACCGGGCGCTGGAGATGCGCGACTGAACCGGCGGCTCACGCCATCCCGCCGTTGATCGAGATCACCTGCCCGCTGATGTAGCCCGCGTCATCCGACGCGAGAAACGCGACCAGCGCGGCCACCTCGTCGGCTCGGCCGGTGCGCTTAGCCGGCACGATGCGCTCGATCATCGCCTTGTCGAAGCTGCCCTCGGCCATGCCCGACTCGATGATGCCCGGCGCAACCGCATTGACGGTGATGCCGCGGCTCGCCAGTTCGAGCGAGAGCGCTTTGGTCGCGCTGTTCAGCGCGCCTTTCGCGGCGGCGTAGTTGACCTGCCCGCGGTTGCCGGTCAGCGCGGCGACCGAAGAGATGTTGATCACGCGGCCCCAGCGCGTGCGGATCATCGGCATCGTCAGCGGCTGTGTGACGTTGAAGAAGCCGTCGACCGAGACGGCCATCACGTCGTGCCACTGCGCTTGGCGCAGCGCCGGAAACGCGGCGTCGTCGTGCGTTCCGGCGTTGTTGACGATGACCTGGATCGGCCCGGCTTCGAGCAGCTTCGCGCAGGCGGCGTGCGTGGCCGCGCGGTCGGTGACGTCGAACGCGACAGCTTCGGCGCTGCCGCCGGCGGCGGCGATCTCGGCGGCGAGCGCCGTGGCCGCTTCGAGCCGGCTGTTGGCGTGCACGATCACATGCAGGCCGTCGCGTGCGAGGCGCAGCGCGATCGCGCTGCCGAGGCCGCCGCTGGCGCCGGTCACAAGGGCGCGCTTGGGTGTCTTGTCGTTCATGCGGCGAGCGGCGTGTTCAGCACGACTGCCGCGCGCCCTTCGGCGAGCAGGCGATCGGCGTGGTGGACGGTGAAGGCATAGAGGATCTGGCGCGCGTCGCCGGCCTGGCGGGTCGCCTCGATGCGCAATTCGTCAGGCGCGACGATGGGCAAGTCGTCGAGCCGCAGCACACTCAGCTGAACGCCACGCGCGCTCGCGAGGTAGCCCGGTGTCGCGGGCGCGCCCGTCGCTTGACCGATCAGCGCGCCGTGCAACGCCATCGCCTGCGCTGCGTACTCGATCGCCGCCGGCGCGAGCAGGCCGCGGCGCGTGCGCAGCGGGTGGTCGGCGTCGCGGTGGTTGGTGGCGGCGCAGACGATGTGATGCATGTCCCACGCAACCAGCCGCGCGAGCAGACACATCGTGCCGCTGTGCGGGATCAGCGCAGCGATGCCTGCGCGGTCGAGCGTGAGAACCGACCCAAGAGCGGTCGCGCTCACAGGATCTCGACCTGCAGGCGCATCCTGTCGAGGTAGTCGAGCACGACGCTGTGCGTCGCGTCGCGCTGCGCCAGCGCGATCAACAGCGGCAGCGCCGCGGCGGCGGG
>JANXVK010000563.1 GCA_025351675.1 Rhizobacter sp. | reverse complement strand
CTCGCCGCGCACGACCGTCGGCGCAATGCCGTTGACCGTGATGCCGCGCGCCGCCAGCTCCATCGCGTGCTGCTTGACGAGCATCACGAGCGCGCCCTTGGTCGCGCAGTAGGCCGAGTAGCCGCGGTCGCGCAGGCCGAGCTGCGCGCGCACCGAGAGCAGATGCACTTGGCGCCCGCCCGCGCTCTGGTGCCGAGCCGCGGCTTGCGCGAGAAACATCGCGGCCTTCAGGTTGACCTGCACGACCTCGTCGAAGGCCTCTTCGGTGACTTCGGCCAGGCGCTGCTCGCGCTGGATGCCGATGCAGTTGACGAGCAGATCGAGCCCGCCGAAGTGGCGCGCGGTCGCGTCGACGGCGGCCTGGCAATCGGGCACCGAATGCGCGTCCATCGCGAGGCCGATCGCGTCGTGCCCGGCCGCGCGCAGCTCGGCCGCGAACGCGTCGGCCTTGACCGCGCTGCGCCCGGTGACCGAGACCCTCGCGCCCGCCTGCGCGAGCCCCCACGAGATCGCGCCGCCGATGTCGCCATAGCCGCCGGGCACGCAGGCGATGCGGCCGGTCAGGTCGAACAGGCCGCGCAATGCTTGTCGCTCGGTTTCGTTCATGGGCGTTTCAATCCATCAACAAGCCACCGTTGAGATCAAGGATCTCACCGGTGATGAAGCCCGACAAGGGCGACGCGAGAAAGCGCACCGCGTGCGCGAACTCCTCCGGCTCGCAGAAGCGCCCGACCGGAATCTGGGCGATCAGCGCCAAGCGCTGCGCCTCGGTCAGCTGCTCGGTGACCATCGGCGTGCGCACATAGGCCGGCGCGACCGCGTTGGCCGTGACGCCGAAAGCGGCAAGCTCGCGCGCCAAGGAGAAGGTCAGTGCGCTCATCGCGCCCTTCGAGACCGAGTACGCGGTGCCGGCGGTCAGCCCGCCGGTCTTGGCCGCGAGTGAGCTGGTGTTGACGATGCGGCCCCAGCGCCGCGCCTTCATCGCCGGCACCACCGCTTGGGCCCAGAACAGCGCGCCGTCGAGGTTCGCGGCCATCACGCGGCGCCACTCGGCCACATCGGTGGCTTCGACCTTGTGGTTCGACAGGATGCCGGCGTTGTTGACGAGCACGTCGACCTCGCCGAGCGCGGCGACGACCTGCGCGTGCGCGGCCTTCACCGCGGTCGGGTCGCCGATGTCGCAGGCGATCGCGAGCACGCGTTCGGCGTACCGCTCTTGCAACGACGCCATCGACGCGGGGTTCAAATCGATCATCGCGACGCGGCAGCCATCGGCGCAAAGCGCGTCGACCACCGCACGCCCCATCGTGCCGCCCGCGCCGGTAACCAGCGCGACCTTGCCTTGCAGCGGGAGTGAGGAGCTTGTCATGTGTCGAGCACGCTCTTCTTTCCGAACAGGCCGCGCGAGCGGAAGCTCACGACGGCGATGAACAACAGGTACATCGACAGCAGCGACCACTCCGACGCGTACGCGCCGGTCAGCCCGACCACCATGCCGACCATCAGCCCCGCGAGCACCGCGCCCCACAGGCTGCCGACACCGCCGAGCACGATGATCAGGAAGGCCGGCACGACCGCATCGACGCCCACCTGCGGCCGCACGCCCCAGATCGGCGCCATGACGACACCGGCGATCGCCGCGAGCGCGACGCCGAGCCCGAACACCCACATGCGCAGCCGTGCGAGGTTGATGCCCAGCGCGCGCACCATTTCGCTGTCGTGCGCACCGGCCTTGACGATCGCACCATACGGCGTGCGCTCGATGAAGAACCACAGCAGCCCGATCATGATGATCGCGAAACCGCTCGCGAAAAAGCGGTAGCGCGAGTAGACCAGGTCGCCGATCAGGAACGCACCCGAGATCGCATCCGGCACCGGCAGCGTCTTCTCGCCCGAACCCCAGACCACGCGGATCGTCTCCTCGATCACCAGCGCGGCGCCGAATGTCAGCAGCAGGCCGTAGAGCGGGTCTTTGCCGTGGGTGCGGCGCAGGCAGAGCTCCAGCCCCATGCCGAAGATGCCGACGAGGACCGGCGCGAGCAGCAGCGCGATCGCATAGCGCGTGCCGAGCGGCAAGGCGATGTACGCCGCCTGCAGCTCGGGGAACCAGCCGAGCTTGGGCGTGACGATGAAGATCGCCGCGTACATGCCGAGCGCGAACAGCGAGCCGTGCGCCAGGTTGATGGTCTCCATCACGCCGACGATCAGCATGAAGCCGAGTGCGATCAACGCGAACAGCAGCCCGAGCGACAGACCGTTCAGCAGGTGCGGCAGCAGGTTCGCCATGTCTGGTCCTCGCGCCCGCCGCGATCAGGCTTCGTAGCTCGGCGTCGCCGACAGCGGCTCCAGCTTGCACACGCCGATCGCGTCGCGGTCTTCGACCTCTTGCGGCGTGGCCTGCGTCAGGATGCGGTAGATGTCGTCCTTCTCGGCCGGTGTGTCGTTGTAGCTCGCCATGTACAGCGTCTGCTGCATCTGGTGGGTGGTCGGGTTCATGTAGGCGTCGAAGTGCTGCATGCGGTCGCGGGCCGGCACCTTCAGCGCCTCGAGCTCCTTTATCACCGCGAGGTTGTTGGTCGAGCCGGCGCGCTCGACCGCGCGCAGCAGCTCGCGCGTAGCCATGTAGCCGTTGTAGTAGACGTTGCCCGGCACGCGGATCGCCATGCCCGGGAACTGCTTCTGGTACGCCGCGACGAACTCCTTCACACCCGGCAGATCGAGGCGCCAGTACCAGTTGGTGCCGAACACGCCGAAGATCGCGTCCGGCCCGAGGCCGTACACGTCGGGCCAGTCCTGCTGGTTGTTGATCCAGGCCGGCTTCTGGTTCATCTTCAGCTGCACGACCTGCTGGCGCAGCGCCTTGATGTCGTCACCGCCAACCGCGGTAGCGACCACATCGGGCTTGATCTGCTGGATCTTCAGCAGGTAGGCCGAGAAGTCGCGCGTGTTCTGCGGCACCAGCAGCTCGTCGACGACCTTGCCGCCGTTGGCCTCGATGATGGCGCGCGTCGCCTTCGAGGTCTGGTGGCCCCAGACATAGTCGTTCGTCAGCAGCAGCCAATTCTTGCCGCTGACCTTCATCGCGTTCTTGACGATCGCGTGCGAGAAGTTGGTGCCGTTGCCGTCCCAGACAAACTTGACGCGGTGACAGTCCTTGCCCGATTCGGTCGGCGAGCTCGAATTGGTGTTCATGTAGACGCAGCCGTACTTCTGCGCGACCTGCGAGATCGCGTTCGCCACGCCGGAGTGAATCGCGCCGAGCAGAAAGCCCGCTTCGTTGCGGGTGATCATGCGTTCGGCCACGCGCGTGCCGGTGGCGGGCGTGGTCTCGGTGTCCATGTGGATCGCCTCGATGCGCCGGCCGATCACGCCGCCCTTGTCGTTGAACTCCTTGATCGCCATCATCGCGCCGAGGCGTTCTTCGGTGCCCGAGGCGGCGTACTGGCCGCTCGCGTCCATCGTCAGGCCGAGCACCAGCGGCTTCTTCTGCGCGGTCTGGGCCCACGCGTGGTTGTGCTTCCACGGGCCGTAGAACGGCGCGACGCCGTAGAGGCCGGCGCCGACCGCGGCCAGCGCCGAGGTCTTCAGAATGCGGCGCCGCGTGGTGTCGGCGGGAATGTCGTCGTGCTTCGAGTCGGTCATGAGAAGTCTCCGGTGGTGGAAGCCCTTCGCGTCTCAATGCGCGGTCGGGCGGGCATGAAGCGGTTGCTCTCGCTCAGGCGGGCCGCGGAACGATCCGGGTCTTGCTGGTCTGCTCCTGCATCTCGAACAGCGACGCGATGAACTTGTCGCCGTGGCCGAGGTTGCTGGCCTGCACGAAGGTCTGGTGTGCCGCCTCGCCGATGAAGCTCGCGACCGGCAGCGATTCGGCCAGATGGGTGTAGTAGCGCAGGTCTTTCTGCGCGTTGCCGATCGCGAACTTCAGCCCCGCGAGATCGCCCTGCAACATGCGGCCGAACATCATCTGGAAGATGCCGGAGTTGACGCCACCGGCCGAGATCACCTCGAACAGCTTGGCCAGCGGCAGCCCCGCCTTCGCGGCCACCGCGGCGGCCTCGGCGATCGCCGCGGCCTGCGACATCGCGAGCATGTTGTTGATCAGCTTCAGCACATGGCCGCTGCCGGGCGGGCCGACGTGGAAGATGTTCTCGCAGAAGGCCCGCAGCACCGGCTTGATCGCCTCGAAGTCGGCTGGTTCGGCGCCGACCATCGTGTTCAGCCGGCCCTCCTCGGCCTCTTTCGGCGTGCGTGCCAGCGGTGCATCGATGAAGCGCGTCCCGCGCGCCGCGAGGGCATCGCGGATGCGCGCGGTCGAGTCGGGTTCGGCGGTCGAGCAGTCGACGACGATCAGGCCTTCGCGCGCGGAGCCCAGCACGCCGTTCTCGCCCAGCACGATGGATTCAACCTGCGGCGAACTCGAGACGCAGATGAACACGACGTCGCTGCGCATCGCGACCGCCGCATTGGTGCTTGCTTCACTCGCGCCGGCGTCGAGCAGGTCGACCAGACGCTCACGGTTGCGATTCACTTTCAGCGTCAGCGGATAGCCCTTCGCGAGCAGGTTCTTCGCCATCCCGTGGCCCATCATGCCGATGCCGATGAAGCCGATCCTCAATTTCTCGCTCATGCCAGTTCCTTCGTGGTGATGGGTGTGCCGGCGCCGTGCCACAGCGCGATCAATCGGATGTAGCGCGCGCAGACTTCGTCGATCACGCCGGCATCGTCGAGCCGCCCGGCAAACCACGCGGCTGCCGGCTCCGCGAACACCGAGCGGCCGATCGCGAAGCCCTTGCAGATCGCATGCGGCGCAGCGATCTCGAAGCTGCGGCGCAGCGCGTCTTCGGACGCTTCGAGCCCGAGCAGCAGCACGCCGCGGCATTGCGGATCGTGGTGCGCGATCGAGCCGGCGATCTGCGCCCAGGCCGCGTCGCCCTTCGGCGGCGGCAGCTTCCACCAGTCGGGGCGAATGCCGGCGGCATAGATCTGATCCAGCGCGCGCGCCAGCGTGTGCTCGTCGGTCGGCATGTCGAGCGGCGGGATCACCTCGATCAGGAACTCGCGGTCGGTGCCGAGGCAGGCCTGCTGCAGCGCATCGAGGCGCGCGATCTGCAGATCGCGCATCGCATCGTCGTCGTCGGGGTGGTAGCTCACGAGGCACTTCGCGACGTGCTCGGTCGGCCACGCGCGCATCGCCAGCGCGAGCTGCGAGCCGGCCTCGAACTGCAGCGGCCGCGAGCCCGGCCGCTCGACCGGCCGCGCGACCCACCAGCCGGTGCCGGTCATGTCGGGGAAGGCGTCGGCGCCAAAGCGGTCGTCGAGGATCACGCCGGGGTGCGCGTTGCCGGCCGCGCCGGAGTCGAACGCGCGGCGTGCGGCCCGCGTCATCAGCTGCTTGAAGCGCGCGATGCGTTGCACCGC
>JANXVK010000556.1 GCA_025351675.1 Rhizobacter sp. | reverse complement strand
CGCGGTCGGCTCGGCACCCGCCCCCTTGCCGTAGTGCAGCGTCGTGCCGACCGCGTCGCCATGCACGACGACCGCGTTCATCGCGCCTTCGACGTTGGCGATCAGGCGCTTGGCCGGCACCAGCGTCGGGTGCACGCGCAGCTCGATGCCTTCGACCGCGCCAATGCGGCGCTTCGTGATGCCCAGCAGCTTGATGCGGTAGCCGAGTTGCTCGGCGTAACGGATGTCGGCGGCGTTCAGCTTCGCGATGCCCTCGACATACGCCTTGTCGAACTGCACCGGCACGCCGAACGCGATCGCGCTCATGATCGTGGCCTTGTGCGCGGCGTCGATCCCTTCGATGTCGAAGGTCGGATCGGTTTCGGCGTAGCCGAGGCGCTGCGCCTCCTTCAGCACGACCTCGAAATCGAGTCCCTTCGCGCGCATCTCCGACAGGATGAAGTTGGTCGTGCCGTTGATGATGCCGGCGATCCACTCGATGCGGTTCGCCGTCAGGCCTTCACGCAGCGCCTTGATGATCGGGATGCCGCCGGCCACCGCCGCCTCGAACGCGACCATCACGCCGCGCGCGCGCGCCGCGGCGAAGATCTCGGTGCCGTGCACGGCCAACAACGCCTTGTTCGCGGTGACGACGTGCTTCCCGGTCGCGATCGCCTCGAGCACCAGATCGCGCGCGATGCCGGTGCCGCCGATCAGTTCGACGACGATGTCGATCGCCGGATTCGCGATGATCTCGCGCGCATCGGCGACGACGGTCGCGCGGTCGCCGACCAGCGCCTGCGCCTTCGCGACGTCGCGCCGCGACACCATCGTCAGCTGGATGCCGCGTCCGGCACGTCGGGTGATTTCTTCCTGGTTGCGCTGCAACACCTCGAACACGCCACTGCCCACGGTGCCCAGGCCCATCAAGCCAACTTGGATCGGTTTCATCTTTTGGCTCAGCTTGAGTGGCGTTTGCGGTAGTGCTCGAGAAACTTTGCGATGCGACCGATCGCCTCGGTCAGGTCGTCGGAGTTCGGCAGGAACACGATGCGGAAGTGATCCGGCGTGGCCCAGTTGAAACCGGTGCCCTGCACGATCAGCACCTTCTGCTCCGACAGCAGGTCGTACGCGAACTGCTGGTCGTCCTTGATCGGATAGACCGCCGGGTCGAGCTTCGGGAACATGTACAAGGCCGCCTTCGGCTTCACGACGCTGACACCCGGGATCGCACTGAGCAGCTCGTACGCCAGATCGCGCTGCCGGCACAGCCGCCCACCCGGCGCAACCAGGTCGTTGATGCTCTGATAGCCGCCGAGTGCCGTCTGGATCGCGAGCTGCCCGGGCGTGTTCGCGCACAGTCGCAGCGAGGCCAGCATGTTCAGGCCCTCGATGTAGTCCTTCGCATGGTGCTTCTCGCCCGAGACCACCATCCAGCCCGAGCGGTAGCCGCATGCGCGGTAGTTCTTCGACAGGCCGTTGACGGTGACGAACAGCACGTCATCGGCGAGCGACGAGATGCTGGTGTGGGTTTCGCCGTCGTACAGCGTCTTGTCGTAGATCTCGTCGGCGAACACGATCAGTTCGTGCTGGCGCGCGACCTCGACGATCTCGCGCAACACGCTATCTGGGTAGAGCGCGCCGGTCGGGTTGTTCGGGTTGATGACGACGAGCGCTTTCGTACGCGGCGTGATCATCGATTTCATGTGCTCGATGTCGGGCATCCAGCCGGTCGACTCGTCGCACAGGTAGTGCACCGGCGTGCCGCCGGAGAGGCCGACCACGGCGGTGTACAGCGGGTAGTCGGGCGACGGGATCAGGACCTCGTCGCCGTCGTTCAACAGCGCGTTCATGCCCATCGCGATCAGCTCGGAGGCGCCGTTGCCGAGGTAAACATCGTCGATCGTCACGCCGGCCACGTTCTTCTGCTGCGTGTAGTGCACGACCGCCTTGCGCGGCGCGAACAGGCCCTTGCTGTCGGTGTAGCCGGCGCTGTGCGGCATGTTGCGGATCATGTCCTGCACGATCTCGTCGGGCGGCTCGAGGCCGAACGCGGCCACGTTGCCGATGTTCAGCTTGATGATCTTGTGGCCCTCTTCTTCCATCTGCCGGGCTTTGTCCAGCACGGGCCCGCGGATGTCGTAGGCGACGTTGGCGAGCTTGCTCGACTTGACGATGGGTTTCAAAGGGCCTCCGATGATTTGCTGCACTGCGAAAACCTACAATTATGCCGGCGCAGACCCCCACCGCTCCCGGTACACACAGCGATGAAACTCCAAGCCGATCGAATCGAAGGACAAAACGCCATCGCCCGCCACGGGCCGGGCGGCGTGATCGTCAACGGCACCGAGTACCGCGACAGCGTGATCGTGCCGTGGACCGGCGAGGTGCGCCCATGGCAGGTCGGCAATTTCGATGCGCTGACGGAGGCGCACTTCGAGATGCTGGCCGCGTTGAAGCCCGAGCTCGTGATCTTCGGCAGCGGCCCGCGCATCCGCTTCGCCAAACCGCAGTTGATGAGAATGCTGATCGGCCAGCGCATCGGCGTCGAG
>JANXVK010000553.1 GCA_025351675.1 Rhizobacter sp. | reverse complement strand
TTCGGGTCGAGGATCACCGCGGTGTTCTCGCCCATGCGGAACAGGAAGTTGCCGTCGGGCTGGTTCAGCACCACGATCACGGTGAGCGCATCGGGGGTGTCGATGCGGCTGATGTTGTCGAACACCGCCTTCTTCGCCTTGTTGGTCGACGTCGGCGCCTTCGCGCGCTCGAAGCTGAACTTCACGTCGCTCGAATCGAAGGCCTCACCGTCGCTGAACTTCACGCCCTTCTTGAGCTTGAAGGTGTAGCTCCTGCCGTCGGGGTCGACCGTCCAGCTCTCGGCGAGCAGCGGCACGACGCTGCCGTCCATGTTGATTTTGGTCAGGCCCTCCAGCACGTTGTAGTGCACGACCTCGCCGATCGCCGCGGCCGACGCGCTGGTGGGGTCCAGGCCCGGCGCCGGCTCCAGCACCATGCCGAGCACGACGCTGTCCTTGCGGGCTTGCGCCTGCGCGGGGGTGGCGGTGAACGCGGCCGCCGCGGCCAGAGCGACGCCAGCGACGAGCGCGAAAGTGATGGGGCGGGGGGTCGTGGTCATCATCAGCTCACTCCGGGGCAGGGGATGCGACTCTAGCCGAAGGCGGCGGCGCCTTCGGCGTCTGCGCGAGCGGATGGCGGCTGCGGGTTCGCGGCCTCGGGCATCGCGGCCAGCAGCGCGCGCGTGTACTCGTGGGCCGGCCGCTGCAGCATTTGCTCGGTCGGGCCGTACTCGACGATCAGCCCCGAACGCATCACCGCCACGTCGTCGCAGACATGGTCGACGACCGCGAGGTCGTGACTGATGAGCAGGTAGGTCACGCCGAACTGCTGCTGCAGATCGGCCAGCAGGTTCAGCACCTGCGCCTGCACCGAGACATCGAGCGCGCTCACCGGTTCGTCGGCGACGATCAGCTTCGGCCGCGTGATGAGCGCGCGCGCGATCGCGATGCGCTGGCGCTGGCCGCCACTGAACTCGTGGGGGTACTTGCCGGCGTCGGTGGCGCGCAGGCCGACGGCGTCGAGCGATTCGGCGACGCGCGTGCGCATGGCGCTTGCGTCGACACCGATCAGCGGCTCGGCGACGATCCGGCCGACGCGCTGGCGCGGGTCGAGCGAGCCGTACGGGTCTTGAAACACCATCTGGAAATCGCGCCGCGCCGCGCGCAGTTCGGCGGGCGCGAGCGCATGCAGGTCGCGGCCGAGCAAGGTGACGCGGCCTTCGGTCGGTGCCTCCAGCGCCATCACCTGACGCGCCAGCGTCGACTTGCCCGAGCCCGATTCGCCCACGATGCCCAGGCTGCGCCCCGCCTGCACCGTGAAGCTGACGCCGCGCAGCGCCTCGACGACCGGCGCTGCTTGGAACAGGCTCTCGCGCGGCAAGGTGTAGCGCTTGACGAGGTGCTCGACGGCGAGCAAGGGCTCGCTCATCGCGCGCCCTCCAGTTCGCCGACGCGGATGCAGCGTGCCGCATGCGCCGGCCCGACGACCACCGGCGCGGGTGGCGCCACGCGGCACGCGTCGACCACCCACCCGCAGCGGTCCGCGAACGGGCAACCGGCCGGCATGTCGACCAGCTCCGGCACGCGCCCGGGGATCGTCACGAGCCGCGGCTTGCGGCCATCGACGCGCGCCGCGCCCAGCCGCGGCCGTGCCGCGAACAGCCCGCGCGTGTACGGGTGCGCAAGGTGCGCGAACACTTCAGCCGTCGGCCCCGATTCGACGACCGTGCCGCCGTACATCACCAGCAGCTTCGCGACGGTGCGCGCCATCACGCCGAGGTCGTGGCTGATCATCAGCAGCGCCATCCCGCTCTCGTCGACGAGCTCGCGGATCAGGGCCAGGATCTCGCCCTGGATCGTCACGTCGAGCGCGGTGGTCGGCTCATCGGCGATCAGCAGATCAGGACCGCAGGCGAGCGCCATCGCGATCGTCACGCGCTGGCGCTGGCCGCCCGAGAGTTGGTGCGGATAGGCATCGAGCCGCTGCGCGGCCTGGGGCAATCGCACCCGCTCCAGCAGCCGCAGCGCTTCGGCGCGCGCGGCGCTGCGGCTCATGGCGTCGTGCAGCCGCAGCGGCTCGGCGATCTGGTCGCCGATCGTGTGCAGCGGGTTCAGCGCCGTCATCGGCTCCTGGAACACCATGCCGATGCGGTTGCCGCGCAGTTGGCACATCGCGTCGTCGGTCGCTCCGACAAGTTCTTGTCCATTGAGCCGGATGCTGCCGCTGACGACCGCGCCGGCCGGCAGCAGGCCCATGACCGCCAGCGCCGTCATCGACTTGCCGCAGCCGCTCTCGCCGATCAGCCCGAGCGTGGCGCCGCGCTCCAGTTGCAGGTCGATGCCGCGCAATGCATCGGCCGGGCCGCGTGCGGTGTTCAGCGTGACCCGGAGGTCGGCGACGGCAAGCAGCGGTTCGGTGGGCGGCACCGGCGCATTGTGCCGCGCCTCTCGCAGCGCGCCGGTCCGTGACTTGAATCCGGTTTTCCGCTCCGGCACGGTGATGGGCCCGGGTTAGCATCCTTGATCGCCCCGCATGGGGCTGCGCGGTCAAGCACGATGTCGCTGAAGCAGGAACTCGCGTCTGTTGGTTCGGCGTTGCGCCGGTTGTCGCCGGTCGTTGTCGACGTGTCGCCGCAGATCCGTTTCGTGCTGCTGCAGCGTTACATGGAAATGTCGATGCGCAACGGCCGGCTCTCGCTGGTCTCGTTCGGCATCCTGATGTTCGGCTTTGCCTACGAGGCGCCGTTGCTGCCACGCATCGCGGCCTTGGCTGTGCTCGCGGGCGTGTACGCGGTGCGCATCTGGCGCTCGCGCTGCATGCGCGCGCAGCTCGACCCGGCCGAGCCGCGCTCCGACCGTGTCTACGACGTGTTGCTGGTGCTCGCCTCGTCGGCCTGGGGCTTCGCGCCGTTTGTGCTCGCGCCCTGGGTCTCGGCGCTGAACCTGTACTGCATCACCTACGCCGCCTTCGTCGCGATCGGGCTGCTCGGTATCACCTACATCGCGGCCCTGCCGGCCGCGTTCGTGCTTGTCGGCTGCAGCGTGATCCCGTTGCTGCTGTACTTCGCGACGCAAGGTGAGTTCGTGCTCGTCGTGCTCGCGCTCAGCACGCTGGTGTGTACCGTGGCACTGCTGTCGCGCGCGGCGGCCAGCCACGGCACACTGCTGCAGGCGCTCGAAGCCGAGCGCGAGAACGCCGCGCTGGTGCGGGAGCTGCAGCACTACCGCCGCGCGCTGGAGACCGAGAACGCCAGCCTCGACAGTTCGCTGCGCGCCGCCGCCCGCGCCGCCGATCGCGACCCGCTGACCGGCCTGTTCAACCGCCGCCACATCGCCGCGTTCGCCGCGCCGCTGGCCGCGCTGGTGCGCGAGGGCAAGGAAGAGGTGACGCTGTGCATGGTCGACGTCGACCACTTCAAGCAGGTCAATGACCGCCACGGCCACCCGGTTGGCGACGAAGTGCTGCGCGCGGTCGGCGCGCTGCTCGGCGCGCGGCTGCGCGAGGGCGATTGCCTCGCGCGCATCGGCGGCGAAGAGTTCCTGATCGTGCTGCGCCAGTGCGACGTGAGCCGCGGCCGGCGCGTCGCCGAATCGGTGCGCCGCAACGTCGTCGCGTCGCAGATCCGCACTGCGGCGGGCGAGGTGCCGATCACGATTTCGCTTGGTGTGGCGCAATGGGCCGCGGGCGAGAGTTTCGACGCCCTCATCGACCGCGCCGACCGCGCGCTCTACGACGCCAAGCACGGCGGGCGCGACCGGGTCGAGATCGACGGCGACGATGCGCGGCGGCTGACGACCGGGCCGATGGATTTCTTGCCGTCGCGGTCGGTGCATTGAGGCGTGCCCGCACCCTGCAAGACCTGACAGTTGCGCGCGGCAGGCAGATCACCTCAAATTCCAACAAGCGCCGCTCGGGCGATATCAGGGAGTTCCATGAAGTCGGTCCGCCACGTCGCGCTTGCGGCCCTCGCCGCGCTCGCGTCCCTTGCAGGCGCGGCCCATGCGCAGACCAGCATCTACAGCGAGCAAGACAAGCTGATCCGCGCCGACCGCACGGTCGGCACCCTCGGCGCCGACCTGTTCGGCGACAAGGTCAACTTCTACAACGGCACGATCGAGTTCACGCAGACCGACGTCAGCCTGCCCGGCAACAACGCGCTGCCCGTCTCGATCGACCGGCGCCTTGTTCCCGGCAGCGAAGTCCGCGTGTTCGGCCACTTCGCCGACTGGGATCTCGACATCCCGCATATGCACGGCGTGTTCGCCAGGACAGGTCAGGCGGTCTACGGCCTCGGCTGGTCGGCCCAATGGGGCGGCGGCCGCTGCACCAACTACAGCCCACCGCCCAACGTCACTTACCAAGGAGGCATGTGGACCGGCGACGAGTTCTGGCACGGCAGCTTCATGTACCTGCCCGGGTCAGGCTCGCAAGAAATCCTCACTCGCGCCGGCACGACGAATGCCAACGTGCCGGCCGGCGGCGACCCCAATCCCAACCCCTGGCCGCTCGTCACCAAGTCGATGGCCGCGATCCGCTGCATCAGCAACCAGCAAGGCGGCGGCGAGGGCTTCCTCGCCGTCACCCCCGACGGCACGCAGTACCGGTTCGACTGGCTGGTCTCGCGCACCTACCCGTCTCTGAGCAAACCGTCACCCGCGCCCCAACTCCTGCAGGCCGGCGGCACGGCCAAGGCGGGCACCATTGCACGGTCGGGACCGTCCCCTGCGCCCAACGTCGTCGGCGACGGATACCTCCTGAATCGTCAGGAAGTCTGGATCATGCCGACGCTCGTGACCGACCGCTACGGCAACACCGTCACCTACACCTACAACCCCGCCGCGCCGTGGCAACTCACCAAGATCGAATCCAGCGACGGCCGCGTCATCACGCTGAGCTACGTCGGCGGCACCAACAGCATCGCCGGCGTCTTCGACGGCACCCGGACCTGGAGCTACACCTACGGCAGCGACGCCGCCGGCGGGATGCTCACCGCCGTCACCCAGCCCGACAACGCCACTTGGCAGTTCGCGATGGGCGCCCTGACTCGAGCGTTGCCGCTGACCGCCGGCTACTCGACCTGCGACGGTACCGCCAACGTCAACGCCGGCTTGGAGAGCGGCAGCATGACCCACCCCTCGGGGGCGGTCGGCACCTTCCAGACCAACGGCACCGCGCACGCGCGCTCGTTCGTCGAGCGCCAATGTCGAGGTGATGACAACGATGGCGGCTACGCTGTCTACCCGCGCTTGATCGCCAGCCGCTCCCTCGTCAAGAAGACCGTCAGCAACCCGAGCCTGCCCACCACCGAGTGGAACTACACCTACAGCGCTCCCGCAGAGAGCTGGAGCACCTGCAGCGGCAACTGCCCCGAGACCAAGAGCACCGACGTGACCGACTCGCGCGGCGTGCTCACGCGCTACACCTTCGGCAACCGCTTCCGCGTCACCGAGGGGCAGTTGCAGAGGGTCGAGGTCGGCACCGCCGCGGGTGGGTTCCTGCGCACGACCACCACCCACTACCGCTCACCCGACACCGGGGAGTATTCGTCGGCCGTCGGTATCAGCCCGCAGAAGCGCGGCAACGGCGAACTGGCTGCCCGCAACACGCCCGAGGATCAGCGCGTCATCACGCAGCAGGGCGTGAGCTTCAACTGGAACGCGGCCGGCTTCGACGGCAAAGCTCGTCCGACCGTCATCACCCGCGTCAGCGGTCTGGGGTACAGCCGCACCGAGACCACCGTGTTCTACGACCACCCCGCCAAGTGGGTGCTCGGCCAGGCCGCCAGCGTGACCGAGGCCAGCACCGGGCGCGTGCCGGTCGCCAACGGCTTCGATCCTGCCACCGCCAACCTCACCAGCAACACCAAGTTCGGCCGCCTCGACCAGACCTTCACCTACTACGGCGACGGGACGCTCGCCACCCGCAAGGATGGCCTGAACCAGACCACGACCTTCAGCGACTACAAGCGCGGCTTGGCGCGCATCGCCGTCTACACCGATGGCACCGGCGAAAGCGCCACGATCGATGATCGCGGCCTGATCACGTCCGTCACCGACGCCAACGGCTTCACTACCACCTATGGCTACGACCTGATCGGCCGGCTCAACAGCATCGGTCGCCCGGCAGGCGACACCGTGGCGTGGAATGCGACAACGCTCATCTTCGAACCCGTCCCCTACGCCGAGTACGACCTGCCCGCCGGCCACTGGCGCCAGACCGTCGCCACCGGCAACGCCCGCACCGTCATCTACTTCGACGCGCTGTGGCGCCCGCGGCTGACCCGCAGCTTCGACCTTGCCAACGAAGGCGCCACCGCCAAGACCGTGCTGCGCAACTTCGACATGGACAACCGCAGCGTGTTCGAGTCGTACCCGGCGCGCGCGATCGGCTCGGTCAACGCCACGCCGGTCGGCAGCGCCACGGTGTACGACGCACTCGGCCGCCCCATCACCGCCTACGCCGACAGCGAGCTCGGCCTGCTCACCAGCAGCACCTACTACCAGCCCGGCTTCCTGCAGCGCAGCACCAACGCGCGCGGGTTCGCGACCACTACCGGCTACCAGGCCTTCGACCAGCCCGGCACCTCGGCCATTGCCAACATCACGGCGCCCGAGGGCGTGAGCGTGAGCATCAACCGCGACGTATTCGGCAAGCCCACCGGCATCACCCGCGGCGGCGCCTTCGCTGGCAGCGGCCCGGCCAGCGTGACGCGCAGCTACGTCTACGACACCCACCAGCGCCTGTGCAAGACCGTCGAGCCCGAGCTCGGCGCGACGATCCAAGCCTACGACGCCGCCAACAACACCAGTTGGCGCGCCACCGGTCTGGGCCTGACGAGTACGGCAAGCTGCGACCACGCCAGCGTGCCCGGCAACAAGATCACCGCCTTCGTCTACGACCTGCGCAACCGCCTGACCGGCACCGGCTTCGGCGACGGCAGCCCGGCGATCGGACGCAGCTACACGCCCGATGGGCTGCCGCTGACCGTGGTCTCCAACGGCTCGACTTGGGCCTACACCTACTACCGGCGCCGGCTGCTCGCGACCGAGACCCTGAACTACGGCGGCAGCACCTACCCCATCACCCGCGCCTGGGACCCCAACGGCCACCCGAGCGCGCTGACGTACCCCGACTCCAGCACCGTTGCCTGGAGCCCGAACGCGCTCGGCGAGGCTACGCAGGTCGGCTCCTATGCCAGCGGCGTGAGCTACCACCCGAACGGCGGGGTGGCCGGCTACACGCTGGGCAACGGCATCGCGCACAGCCTGACGCAGAACGTGCGCGGCCTGCCGGCCGTGAACAGCGCGACCGGCGTGATGCGAGACCTGTACGGCTTCGATGCCAACGGCAACGTCACGGCAATCACCGACCAGCAGGAAGGCATCGCCAGCCGCGGGATGGGCTACGACGGGCTCGACCGGCTGACGGTGGCGAACTCACCCGGCGTGTGGGGCAACGCCAGCTATGGTTACGACGCGCTAGACAACATCCGCACCAGCGTGGTCGGCGCCCGCAGTTCGGTGCACAACTACGACGCCAGCAACAAGCTGAGCGCGATCGACACCAACGGCGCGTACACCGGCTACGTCTACGACACCCAAGGCAACATCACCGGGCGCGGCACCCAAGGCTATTACTTCGACCAAGGCAACCGGCTGCAGCTGGCGAACGGGGTCAGCGGCGGGACGGCCAGCTACACCTACGACGGCTGGGGCCGCAGAACCACGATGGCCGACACCAACGGCAGCAGCGTGCAGGTCTACGACCGGGGCGGGCAGTTGCTGTACGGCACGCAACAGGGCTCGACGAACAGCACGACCCGCTACATCTACCTCGCCGGCAAGGCGATCGCCAAGACCCACAGCGCCACCGGCACGACATGGCTGTTCACCGACGCGCTGGGCAGCCCGGTGGCGTCCATCGGCACCACCAATGCGACGCTGGGCTACAGCTGCCCGTCGGGCTGGACCCTCTCGGGCAGCACCTGCACGCAGTCGGGAACCAGCACCCAGCCTGCGAGCGTCAGCTACAGCTGCCCGGCCGGCTGGAGCTTGTCGGGCAGCACCTGCAGCACCACGAGTTCGAGCCCGGCAACACCGGTGTACAGCTGCCCGGCGGGCTACACGCTGTCCGGCTCCACCTGCACCGGCCCGTCGTCATACGCGGCCACCGGCAGTTGGAGCTGCAACGGCCACGGCTCGCTGCAGCCGTACGCCAACTCGCCGAGCGGCTACAAGTGCATCGTCCAGAGCCTCCTGACCTCGGACTACGAGAGCCCGTACGCCCAGTGTCAGAGCATCGCTGCCTCGATGGGCCTGCCGCTGGTGGCCGCGCCGCTGCGCAACAACGGCAAGTTCATGGACTGCACGATGGGGCCGGTGACGGTGTACTCCTGCCCGTCGGGCGGCACCCTGTCGGGCAGCACCTGCAACACCACGGTCACGCAGGCGGCCAGCGTCAGCGGCTACACCTGCACGAGCGGAACGCGGTCGGGCAGCAGCTGCATCACCGACAGCAGCCAGGCTGCCACCCCGACCTACAGCTGCCCGTCGGGCTACACGCTGTCGGGGACGACCTGCACGACCCAGACCTCGAACACCACGGCGGCAACGGCCGGCTACAGCTGCCCGAACGGGGGCACGGTATCGGGCAGCACCTGCACCGGCGCGCTGTGGCGCACGCGGTACGAGCCCTATGGCAACACGGCCGCCGGTGTCGTGCCCCACGACCTCGGGTTTACCGGGCATGTGAACGATCCGGGCTCGGGGCTCGTGTACATGCAGCAGCGGTATTACGATCCGATCGCGGCGAGGTTCTTGTCGACTGATCCGGTGGTGAGCGACGCCAATACGGGGGGGAGTTTTGGGCGGTATCACTATGCCAACAACAACCCGTACAAGTTTGTTGATCCTGATGGTCGTGCTGGCGCACTGGCGGCCTGTGCGGCCGGGCCAGTTGGATGCGCTGTCGGTGTGGCCGTCACGATCGCGGTGGGAGCGAAGGCTCTCAGCGACACGGCCAAGATCCTGCAAAGCACGTCTTCGAACTCTTCGAGTTCAGGTAGCGGGCAGCAAGGCGGCGATAAGGCACCGCCTGTGCCGGACAAACTTGTCGGCACAGTGGATGACAAGAGCGGGCAACAAGGAGGTAGGGTCAACAATGGTCCGCTTGGCCCGGATAACGGAGGAACGAGAGATGCCGCAAAGGACTTCGGCAAACTCACCGGCGGCAAGATCGGCGAGTCGGGAAAGTATCCTGGCGTGAGAGGTGAAAACGGGATTGGCATGCGGCCCGGCAAAGAGGGCGAGGGCCCCAGAATCGATATTCCCGCGAACGGCAACAAGCCGGCCGAAACACTTCACTACCCCAAACCTGAGCCCAAATGACTACGCCAAGTGTGACCATAGTTGAGCGCTCGGGCGACCAGACGGATGCGGGGCTAGCTCAGGGAATTAGTCGCGTATCGATCCAAGCAGATCCCAACGGGCTGCCGTTCGCAGTGACGCTATGGCACAACTCGACAGCCGGCACGCGCATCGAGTCGGCGATGCATGACTTGGCAGAGCGAATAGAGGTCGGTGTTCTGTCGGCGACGCGTGTTGATGCACCGGCAGAGAAGGATGTTTTTATCGAAGTGCCAAGTGAGTTCTCCGGCCACTTGAAGCTAACGAAGCTCTTGATCGACGTTCAATCGAGGCGCTTGGAATCGGGGATCGTTTTGACCAGTCAAAGCGGACGCGAGCTTGTAGTCGTTGCTGGGGCTTATCCGTACTCGCTCGCCATACACGGGCTTGGAGATGCTCATCACCGGTTCGAGCCGGAATACCCACTGGATAACTACCTGCGGCTCGCGATCACATAGAAGACTTACCGAGAGGCCCGGGAGCTAAGGAAGGTCTGCATAAATCAGACGCGAATCAGCTTGTCTGATCAAGGGCAGGCGGCGACGATATAGGCCATGAAGCAAAGTGACTTGGGTCTGAATCTGACGGCGAAGCGAACGCGCAAGCGCGAGTTTCTCGACGAGATGAACCTCGTGGTGCCGTGGGCCGAGTTGGTCGCGCTGGTCGCGCCGTTTGCACCGGAGGGCCGACGAGGCCGCCCGCCCTTCGCGGTTGAGACGATGCTGCGCCTTCACTTCATGCAGCAGTGGTTCGGCTTGAGCGACCCGGCGATGGAAGAAGCGCTGCACGACGTGCCGCTGTACCGCGAGTTCGCGGGGTTGGACAACTGGACGACCCGGCTGCCCGACGAGAGCACGATCCTGCGGTTCCGCCACCTGCTGGAGAAGCACAAGTTGGCCGCACAGATCCTCTCGTTGATCAACGACATGCTGCACGACAAAGGCTTGATGCTGCGGGCCGGCACGGTGGTGGACGCCACGCTGATTGCAGCACCCAGCTCGACCAAGAACGTCGACGGCAAGCGAGACCCCGAGATGCACCAGACCAAGAAGGGCAACCAGTGGCACTTCGGCATGAAGGCCCACATCGGCGCCGATGCCGAGTCGGGCCTGGTGCACACGGTCAGAGGCACGGCTGCGAACGTCAATGACGTGGTCGAAGCCAACTCGTTGTTGCACGGGGATGAGAGCGACGCCTTCGGGGATGCCGGCTACCAGGGCGCGCACAAACGGCCGAATGCGTCGCCGGACGTGACCTGGCATGTGGCCATGCGCCCGGGCAAGCGCGCGGCACTGGACAAGAGTAAACCGCTGGGCGCGATGATCAACGAGGTCGAGCGCATCAAGGCCAGCATCCGCGCCAAGGTCGAGCATCCGTTCCGAGTGATCAAGCGCCAGTTCGGCTTCGTGAAGGTCCGCTACCGCGGACTGAAGAAGAACGCCGCCCAACTCACGACCCTGTTCGCGCTGTCCAACTTGTGGATGGCGCGCGGCAAGTTGCTGGAAGCCCAGGCATGAGTGCGTCTGTAGTGCGGCCGAGCGGCCTGCGCCGGGTTGAAAACGCCCGCGCCGCCGCAGACTACGCTGCCGACAAGTGCTGACATAACGCTCGACGCGACCTGCGGCGTCCCTGTTGGCGCACATGCATCTTCTGAAGTGCATTGTTCAGACCTTCCCTAGCGTTGACGGGCGAGGCGCGGGTCCAGCAGATCCCGCAACCCGTCGCCCATCAGATTCAACCCCAGCACCGAGAACACGATCGCCAGCCCCGGCCAGACCGCCAGCAGCCACGACTGGTACATCATGTTCTGCCCTTCGTTGAGCATGCGGCCCCAGCTCGGTGTCGGCGGCTGGGTGCCCAAGCCGAGGTAGCTGAGCGCCGCTTCGGCGAGGATCGCGACGGCGAACTGGATCGTCGCCTGCACGATCAGGATCGCCGCGATGTTCGGCAGCACGTGCTCGAAGGTGATGCGCCACGCGCCCTTGCCGCAGGCGCGCGCGGCGAGCACGAACTCGCGCGCCCACACGCCGCTGGCCGCGGCGCGCGTGATGCGCGCGAACACCGGCACATTGAAGATGCCGATCGCGACGATCGCCACGCCCAGCCCCGGGCCGTAGACGGCGGTCAGCATGATCGCCGAGAGCAGGGCCGGGAACGCGAACGTGAAGTCCGAGAACCGCATCACCAGCTCCTCGACCCAGCCGCGCCGCGCCGCCGCGAGCAGCCCGAGGGCGACGCCGAACCCGCTGCCGATGCCGACCGCGATCAGGCCGACGGCGATCGAGTTGCGCGCGCCAACGATCAGTAGCGAGACGATGTCGCGGCC
>JANXVK010000543.1 GCA_025351675.1 Rhizobacter sp. | reverse complement strand
GAACGCGCTGTACCTGGACACCGGCGAGAGCCGCGGCTTGGTGCCCGAAGAGCACCCGTCGGTGGTGGCGGCGATGCGCGGCTCGGTGATGAGCGAGGCCGATGTGGTGGTGACGGTCGGCCGCCGGCTCGACTTCCAGCTCGCCTACGGCTCGCCCGCCGTGTTCGGCAAGGCACGCTTCGTGCGCATCGCCGATTGCGCCGCCGAGCTGCGTGACAACCGACGCGGCGCGGCGGAGATCTACGCCAGCCCGGCCGCGGCGCTGGAAGCGATCCTCGCGCGCGCCGGCGAACGCACAC
The DNA here is from genome assembly GCA_025351675.1 of Rhizobacter sp. GTDB lineage: Bacteria > Pseudomonadota > Gammaproteobacteria > Burkholderiales > Burkholderiaceae_C > LMDS01. Next base: position 2,307 of record JANXVK010000543.1, on the reverse strand, counting down.
CGGCCACCGACATCGAATGGGCGCGCAGCACCCGCGCCAAACACCAGGCGCGCGCCGACAAGCTGGTCACCTCGATGGCCCAGGCGGCGCCCGGCAGCGACGGCCTGATGCACCCGAACCGCCTGCTCGCCGCGCTTCGCGATGCCTTGCCGCGCGACGCCATCCTGGTCGCCGACGGCGGCGACTTCCTCAGCTTCGCGCGGGTCGGCCTGCCGGCCACGAGTTACCTCGATCCCGGCTCGCTGGGCTGCATCGGCATCGGCACGCCCTTCGGCGTGGCGGCCAGCCTGGCCTGCCCGGATCGCATCGTGGTGGTGGCCACCGGCGACGGCGCCTTCGGCTTCAACGCGATGGAGATCGACACTGCGGTGCGCCACAACGCGCCGGTGATGATCGTTGTCGCCAACAACGGCAGCTGGGGCATCGAGGTGCGCGACCAGCAGGAGACCCACGGCAAGGTCGTGGGCACGCGGCTGCAGTTCGCCGACCACGCGGCGATGGCGCGCGCCTTCGGCCTGCACGCCGAACGCGTGGAGCGTGCCGAAGAACTGCCCGGTGCGATCCAGCGTGCGCTGGCCGTCGTTCGTGCAGGGCGGCCGTCACTGCTGGACGTGCTGGTCACACCCGAGGCCGCGTCGTCTGACGCCAAGTCCGGCCTGGCGTGGGTGCCCGACCTGCAGGCGCTGGGCGCTTGGGACGAGGCCGAGCACAAGTGGCGGCAAACCTGAGCTGCAACGAACGAAGCCACGCGCAAACCCATGGACTTCACATTCACCCCCGAACTCGCGGACCTGCAAGTGCGTGTGCGCCGCTTCATCACTGAGGAGATCATCCCCTTCGAGACCGACCCGCGCCAAGGCGCTCACGGCCCGCATGAATCGCTGCGCGAGGCGCTCATCGACAAGGCCCGCCAGGCCGGCCTGCTGTCACCGCACGCCGCGCACGAATACGGCGGCCTGGGCTTGTCGCACACCGGCCGCGCGGTGGCCTTCGAGGAAGCCGGCTACTCGATGCTCGGGCCCGTGGCGCTGAACGTGTTCGCACCCGACGAAGGCAACATGCACCTGCTGGAGGCGGTGGCGACAGTCGAGCAGAAACAGCAGTGGCTGCGGCCGTTGGCCGAAGGGCGCATCCGCTCCTGCTTCTGCATGACCGAGCCCGCACCGGGCGCCGGCAGCGACCCATCGATGCTGACCACCACCGCGGTACTCGACGGCGACCACTACGTCATCGACGGCCACAAGTGGTTCATCACCGGCGCCGACGGCGCAGCGCTGGCCATCATCATGGCCAAGGTGCCCGACGCAGGCGCGACCATGTTCCTGGCCGACATGCGCTCGCCCGGCATCACGCTTGAACGCAACATGGAGACGCTGGACACCTGCTTTCCCGGCGGCCACGGCGTGGTCCGCTTCGAGCGGCTGCGTGTGCACGCCTCTGCCGTCCTCGGTGAGGTGGGTCAAGGCTTCCGTTACGCGCAGGTGCGCCTGTCGCCGGCGCGGCTGACGCACTGCATGCGCTGGCTCGGCGCCGCGCGCACGACATTGCGCTCGACTACGCGCGCCGCCGCCAGGCCTTCGGCCGGCCCATCGGCCAGCACGAAGGCGTGGGATTCATGCTGGCCGATAACGAGAGGTTTATGAACCCGGGCGAGACTTCGCGATTGACCGACTGGCTGCGCGCCCATGTGGCGGAGAGGCTGATCGAATGGCTGCCGGCGCACCTGCTGGCCGGCTTGGACGACGAGCCCGGTACGCTGGTCCACGGCGACTACCGCCTCGACAACCTGATCTATCACCCGACCGAGCCGACCGAGCCGCGCGTGCTGGCGGTGATCGACTGGGAGCTGTCCACGCTCGGCCATCCGCTGGCCGACCTGGCATACCACCTGATGGCGTGGCGGGTCGCGCCCGACGAGTTCCGCGGTCTGAAAGGTCACGACCTGGCGACGCTCGGCCTGCCGGTTGAAGCCGAACACCTCGCACGCTACCTCGCGGCCAGCGCCCAAGCGGCCAGGGCTGTACCGCCCGAGGTGATGGACTACCTGATGGCATTCAACATGTTCCGAATGGCCGCGATCCTGCAGGGCATTCTTGCGCGGTCGCTGCAAGGCAACGCCGCGGCGAGCTACGCAGGGGCGACCGGCGAGCGCGCCCGGCGCATGGCCGAGGCCGGCTGGCGGCAGGCGCGCCAATTCGCCTGAAGCCGACGCGTGCAGCACATCCTCACGGTCACCACGCCGTTCTTCGCCCTCGTGCTGCTCGGGTGGGCGGTCGTGCGGTGTCGCCTGCTCGCGCTGGAATCGAT
>JANXVK010000511.1 GCA_025351675.1 Rhizobacter sp. | reverse complement strand
TAGGCCGGCAAAGATTTCGCAAGCAGCGGTGACGCGAGCCACCCGCACGCCAGCCGGCCTATGCTCCACCCCTGGCGCAACCCTTCACCGAGGAACCCGATGAACGACAACCAGATCCGCTTCGACGACGGTGCCGCTTATGAGGACTTCATGGGCAAATGGAGCCAGCTCGCGGGCGACACCTTCCTGCACTGGCTGGCGCCGCCGCCGGGGTTGCGCTGGGTCGACGTGGGCTGTGGCAACGGCGCCTTCACCGAGCTGCTGGTCGCGCGTTGCGCGCCGGTCTCGGTACACGGCATCGACCCGTCGCCGGGCCAGCTCGAATTCGCGCGATCGCGCGTCGCCCCCGGCGCGGCGCAGTTCTCGCCGGGCGACGCGATGGTGCTGCCGTACCCCGACCGCGCGTTCGATGCAGCGGTGATGGCACTCGTGATCTTCTTCGTGCCCGATCCGGCGAAGGGTGTCGCCGAGATGGCGCGGGTCGTCGCGCCCGGCGGCAGCGTCTCGGCCTATGCCTGGGACATCGTCGGCGGCGGCTTCCCGTTTGCCGCGATGCAGGAGGAGATGGGCGCACTCGGCTCGAAGCCGGTGTGGCCACCCAGCATCGAGGCCGCCCGCCTCGACGCGCTGCGCGCGCTGTGGGCCGGCGCGGGCCTGGTCCAGGTCGAAACGCGGGAGATCACAGTGCAGCGCACGTTCGCCGACTTCGCCGCGTTCTGGCGCATCGCGCAAACCGGCCCGGGCTTCGCACAGCGGCTCGCCGCGATGGCTGCCGGCGACCTGGCGTTGCTGCAGGATCGATTGCGTGCGCGCCTCCCGGCCGACGCCGACGGCCGCATCACCTTCGCCGCGCGCGCCAACGCGATCAAAGGGCAAGTGCCCGCGTAGCGCCGTGGGCAGGGCGCCGGTTCACCCGTGGTGCCACACCACCCGTTGGTGCTTGCCCGTCCAGCGCTCGAACTGCGCGCCGTAGACCTCTTCGATGCGGTTGCGTCGCACCTTGAAGGTCGGCGTGATGAAGCCGTTTTCGATCGTCCACGGCTCGCTGACGACCACCAGGCAATCGAGCTGCTCGTGCGGGTCGAGCTTGGCATTGACCGCGTCGAGGTGGGCCGAGAGCGAGACCTCCATCGCCTCGCGCTGGGTCGAATCCTCGGCGCGTTTGGCCGCGTCGGCGTTCAGCATCACGATGCCGAGCGGCTGGCCGAGGTTGGCGCCGGTGACGATGCAGGCCTCGATCGCGCCGTTCATCACCAGCCTGTCCTCGATCGGCGCGGGCGCCACGTACTTGCCCTTGCTGGTCTTGAACAAATCCTTGACGCGGCCGGTGATGCGCAGGTTGCCTTCGGCGTCGAGCTGGCCCTTGTCGCCGGTGTGCAGCCAGCCGTCTTCGGTGAGCGCGTCGCGCGTCAGCTCGGGCTCCTTGTAGTAGCCGAGCATCAGGCCCGGGCTCTTCATCTGGATCTCGCCGGTCTGCGGGCACAGGCGACTCTGCACACCGTCGTAGGCCTGGCCGACGGTGCCGGGGCGCTGCACGCCGGGCAGCGTGGCGTGCGAGACGCCGCAGTTCTCGGTCATGCCGTAGACCTCGATGATCGGCAGGCCCAGGCGCGCGTACCAGCGCAGCAGCTCGGGCGGCATCGGTGCGGCGCCGCCGGCGGCGATTGCGCACTGGTTCAGCCCGAGCGCACTGCGCACCTTCTTCGCGACGATGTTCTTGACGATCGGCAGCTTCAGCAGCCACGCCAGCTTCTCGGGCGGCATCTTCGCGTGCACGCCCTGCTGGAACTTGACCCACAGCCGCGGCACCGAGAAGAAGCAGGTCGGCTGCGCGCGGCGCAGGTCGGCAGTGAAGGTCTCGAGGCTTTCGGCGAAGAACACGTGCATCGAGGTCGCGAGCAATCCGTGCTCGACCAGAGTGCGCTCGGCCACGTGCGCGAGCGGCAGGTACGAGAGCATGCGTGCGTCGCTGCGCAGCGGCACGCGCTTGAGCGCCGACGACACCGACCAAGCGAAGGTCTCGAAGCTGTGCATCACTCCCTTGGGCATGCCGGTCGTGCCCGAGGTGTACATGATGGTCGCGAGCTCGGCGCCATCGCGCACCGGGTCGCCTTGCAGCGGCTTCGTTCCGGCGACGATCGTGTCCCACTGTGGATACTCGGTGTGCGGCGCGAGCGGCGTCGCGATGCACGGCAGGCCGGCCGGGATGCCGGACTTCATGC
>JANXVK010000508.1 GCA_025351675.1 Rhizobacter sp. | reverse complement strand
TCATGAAGTGCGGCGCGGCCCAGTGCGGTTTCTGCACGCCCGGCATCATCGTCGCGGCCAAGGCGTTGCTCGACGAGAACCCGGCGCCGAGCATCGACGAGATCCGCTTCGCGCTGGCCGGCAACATCTGCCGCTGCACCGGATACACGAAGATCATCGAGGCGATCGACCGCACCGCGCGCGCGATGAATCCGCGGGAAGTCGCGTGATGAGCGCCGACGTCATGAGCCGGTCGATCATCGGCACCAGCGTCAGGCGCAACGACCTGCTCGGCAAGGTCACCGGCGATGCGAAGTACGTCGCCGACATGCAGATGCCGGGGCTGCTGCACGGCAAGACCCTGCGCAGCAATGTGGCGCATGCGCGCATCAAACGCATCGACACCCGCCGCGCGCTCGCGCTGCCGGGGGTCAAGGCGGTGCTGACGCACCTGAACGTGCCGCGCGTGTTGCACGCCGGCTCACCGCATCCGCGCTCGGCCTCCGTCACCTGCGACCAGTACATCCTCGACGACAAGGTGCGCTACTGGGGCGAGAGCGTCGCGGTCGTCGCCGCCACCACCGAAGAGATCGCCGAAGAAGCGCTCGGCCTGATCGAGGTCGAGTACGAAGCGCTGCCGGCGGTGTTCACGGTCGAAGACGCGCTGCGTCCCGGCGCGCCGCTGATTCACGACCGCGGCCCCGGCGGCAACCTCGTGCTCGAGCCGGTCGTCTACACGCGCGGCGATGTCGCCAAGGGCTTTGCCGAGGCCGACCTGATCCTCGAAGGCGAGTACGAAGGCGGGCGCCCGACGCCGGCCTACATGGAGCCGAACGTCTGCGCCTGCCAGTGGGACGGCAATGGCAACCTGACGGTCTGGATCTCGACCCAGACCGCGTTCATGGTGCGCGGCATCATGGCCGAGGTGCTGGGGCTGCCGCTGCACAAGGTGCGCGTGCTCGTCGACCACATGGGTGGCGGTTTCGGCGCCAAGCAGGATCTGTTTCAGACCGAATTCCTGTGCGCGCTGCTGGCACGCGAGACATGCCGCCCGGTGCGCATGGAGTTCAGCCGCGAAGAAACATTTCTCGGTGGCCGCAGCCGCCACCCGGCCAAGGTCTGGCTCAAGCAGGGCTTCAAGAAAGACGGCACGCTCACCGCCAGACAGGCCCGCGTCGTCTTCAACTCGGGCGCCTACGGCTCGCACGGTCCGGGCGTGACAATCGTCGGCACGTCGGCGCTGACCTCGCTGTACCGCTGCGAGAACATCCATCTCGAAGGCCGCTGTGTCTACACCAACAGCCCGATCGCCGGCGCGTACCGCGGCTACGGCGTGGTCCAGACCTACTACGCGCTCGACATCCAGATGGACGAGGCCGCAGTCGCACTCGGCATCGATCCGGCCGAGCTGAAGCTGAAGAACGCGGTGCGCGAGGGCGACATCGCACCGTCGAACCACCCGCTGATCGGCCACGGGCTGGAAGACTGCGTCCGCCGTGGCCAGCAGGAAGTGGGCTGGGCGGCGCTGCGTGGGCGCGAGCGCACCACCACCGGCGCACTGCGCCGCGGCTGGGGCATCGGCTGCGAGATGCACGGCAGCAGCGCCTACCCCGGCATCAAGGAGCAGGGCAACGCGATCGTCAAGATGAACGAAGACGGCACCGTGGTGCTGCTCACCGGCACTGCCGGGCTGGGCACCGGCGCGCACACCGCGCTGGCGCAGATCGTCGCCGAGGAACTCGGCGTGCCGTTCGAGAACGTCTCGGTCGTGCATGGCGACACCGACGTCGTGCCTTGGGACATCGGCGCCTTCGCCAGCCACACCACCTTCATGGGTGGGCGCGCGGCGCAGATGGCGGCCACCGAGGTCAAGAAGCAGCTGTTGGTGCGTGCCGCGGGCCAACTGGAGGTCAGCGCAGACGCCCTGCAGGTGCGCGACGGCGCGATCTCGGTGGTGGGCACCGACCGCTCGATCACCGTGCGCGACGCCGTGTGCGCGAAGAAGGGCATCCCGGCAGCCCAGTTCGTCGGCAGCGCCACCTACTACCCGACCAAGTCGTATTCGTTCGCCGCGCATTTCGTCGAGGTCGAGGTCGACACCGAGACCGGCCAGATCGAAGTGAAGCAGGTGGTGCCGGTGCACGAGATTGGCAAGGTCATCCACCCGGTGGGCGCGGCCGGGCAGATCGAGGGTGGCATCCAGCAAGGCATCGGCCACACGCTCTATGAGGACTACCAGATCGACCTGCGCACCGGCCGCTCGCTGAACGCGAATTTCGTCGACTACAAGATGCCGCTGTCGATGGACATGCCGCCGATCCACACCGTGATCCTCGAGACCGCGCCCGACCCCGGCGGCCCGTTCGGCGCCAAGGGCGTCGGCGAGGACCCGATCGTCGCGATCGGCCCGGCGATCGCCAACGCGATCTTCGATGCGATCGGCGTGCGCTTTCGCCACTACCCGATCAAACCCGAGCAGGTGCTGCAAGGCCTGGCCGCACAACAAACTTCAAGGAGCCCCGCATGAGATTCCCCGACGCCATCGCCAACCAGATCACCGAGGCCGACACCTTGCCCCGGCCGCCGGTGCCCGTGACGATCCTGACCGGCTTCCTCGGCTCGGGCAAGACCACTCTGCTCAACCACATCCTGACCGGGCGGCACGGCCTGCGCATCGCCGTCATCGAAAACGAGTTCGGCGAGGTCGATGTCGACTCCGATCTCGTGATGACCTCGAAAGAAGAGATCTTCCAGATGACGAACGGCTGCATCTGCTGTGTCGTCGACGTGCGCACCGACCTCGTCGACATCCTGCAAAAACTGCTGGCCCGCCCCGAGCCCTTCGACCACATCCTGGTCGAGACCAGCGGCCTCGCCGACCCGACCCCGGTGGCGGCGACCTTCTTCATGGACAACGACGTGGCGCGCCAGCTTCGGCTCGACGGCGTGGTGACGCTGATCGACGCGCTGCACATCGAAGGCCACCTCGACGACCCGCTGCTGCGCGAGCACGACAACCAGGCCGTCGACCAGATTCTGGCCGCCGACCGGATCGTGCTGAACAAGACCGATTTGGTCGACGAAGCGACGCTGGTGCGCGTCGAGCAGCGCCTCCGCAAGATCAACGAAGGCGCGCCGGTGCTCCGCTCCAACCATGCGCAGGTCGACCTGACCCGCATCCTGAGCGTCGGCGGCTTCGCGCCGGCGGCGCTGCTGATCGACGGCGCCGACTTCTTCGGCGAACACGACCATGTGTGCGACGACGCGTGCGCGCACGATCACGCGCCGCACCACGACGGCCACGGCCACGTTCACGATCAGGCGGGCCACGCAGCGCCGAAGGGCCACGCGCACGATCCGTCGGTCGGCTCGGTGTCGATGATCTTCGACGAACCCTTCGAGCGAGCCCGCCTCGACGCCTGCCTGAACGACTTGCTGGCGGTGCAAGGCGACGACATTTTCCGACTCAAGGGGATCTTGGCGATCGCGGGCGACAACCGCCGCCATGTGTTGCAGGGCGTGCACCGCATTCTCGACCTGAGGCCGGCCGATGGCTGGGGCGCCGCGCCACCGTCGAGCAAGCTCGTCTTCATCGGCCGCCACCTCGACCAGCGCGCACTCCGGGCCGCCCTCGCGGCCTGTCTCGCCCGCCCGCCCGAGGCGCCCGCGGAGCGCGTTGCCTTGCCCGCGCTGGCCAGCGTGTACTGACCGGCGTTCGAGTGGCTCGCACCATGCAGCTGAGCGACAACCCGCAGGCGCCGCAACTGGCGTTGCGCGGCGTCAGCAAGACCTACGGCGCGGTCGTCGCCAACGACGCGGTCGACCTCACGGTGCAGGCCGGCGAGATCCATGCAGTGCTGGGCGAGAACGGCGCCGG
>JANXVK010000122.1 GCA_025351675.1 Rhizobacter sp. | reverse complement strand
ACGCCGGTGGCCTGCTGCTGAGCCCGCCTTTCGTCGATGCGCACTTCCACATGGACGCGACGCTCAGCTACGGCCTGCCGCGCGTGAACCAGAGCGGCACGCTGCTCGAAGGCATCGCGCTGTGGGGCGAGCTGAAACCGCATCTGACGCAGGAAGCGCTCGTCGAGCGCGCCCTGCAGTACTGCGACTGGGCGGTGGCCAAAGGCCTGCTCGCGATCCGCACCCACGTGGACGTGTGCGACGACCGCCTGCTCGCCGTCGAGGCGTTGCTGCAGGTGAGGAAGACGGTCGCGCCCTGGCTCGACCTGCAGCTCGTCGCCTTCCCGCAAGACGGCCTGCTGCGCGCGCCGACCGCGCTCGCGAACCTGAAGCGCGCGCTCGACATGGGTGTCGACGTGGTCGGCGGGATCCCGCACTTCGAGCGCACGATGGCTGACGGCGCGCACAGCGTGAAGATCCTCTGCGAACTGGCGGCCGAACGCGGGCTGCGCGTCGACATGCATTGCGACGAGAGCGACGACCCGCTGTCGCGCCACATCGAGACGCTCGCGTACGAAACGAACCGGCTCGGCCTGCACGGCCGCGTCACCGGCTCGCACCTGACCTCGATGCACTCGATGGACAACTACTATGTGAGCAAACTGCTGCCGCTGATGCGCGAGGCGCAGGTCCACGCGATCGCGAACCCGCTCATCAACATCACGCTGCAGGGCCGCCACGACACCTACCCGAAGCGCCGCGGCATGACGCGCGTGCCCGAGCTGATGGCGGCCGGCATCAACGTCGCGTTCGGCCACGACTGCGTGATGGACCCGTGGTACTCGCTCGGCTCGGCCGACATGCTCGAGGTCGCGCAGATGGGGTTGCACGTGGCGCAGATGACCTCGCAGGCGCAGATGCGCGCGTGCTTCGACGCGGTGACGGTCAACGCGGCGAAGCTGATGGGGCTCGACGGCTACGGTCTCGAAGTCGGCAAGCACGCCGATTTCGTGCTGCTGCAGGCGCGTGACCCGGTGGAAGCGATCCGTCTGCGGGCGACCCGCCTCGCAGTGGTGCGCCGAGGCCGCATCGTCGCCGGCACGCCCGCCGCGACCGCCACGCTGAACCTGCCCGATCGGCCGCCGAGTGTGGACTGGATGCCACGTCGCTGACTGCTTTGCACGGCGCCGCGCCGCTAAAATCGCTTGAGTCACAAAACGGCAACAAAGACGGCCCCACACAATGAAACTCATCGGTTCGCTCACCAGCCCCTACGTGCGCAAAGTACGCATCGTGATGGCCGAGAAGAAGCTCGATTACCAGCACGAGCTCGAAGACGTGTGGGCCAACGACAAGATCATGGCCTCGAACCCGCTCGGCAAGGTGCCGTGCCTGGTGCTGGCCGGCGGCGAGGCGCTGTTCGATTCGCGCGTGATCGTCGAGTACCTCGACACGCGCTCGCCGGTGAGCCGGCTGATCCCCGAAGGCAGCCGTGAGCGCATCGAGGTGCGCACCTGGGAGGCATTGGCCGACGGCATCGTCGACGCCGCGATCCTCGCCCGCCTCGAGCAGACCTGGCCCGGCCGCACGCCCGAGCAACGCAGCCCCGCCTGGACCGACCGGCAACTGCACAAGGTCAACGCCGGTGTCGACGCGGTCAGCACCGGGCTGGCCGACAAGCCATGGTGTTCCGGCATCCACCTGTCGCTGGCCGACATCGCGGTCGGCTGCGCGCTCGGCTACCTCGACTTCCGGTTTCCGCAGATCGCGTGGCGCGCGAAGCATGCCAACCTCGGCCGGTTGGCCGACAAGCTGGCTGCGCGCCCGAGCTTCATCGAGACGCTGGCACCAGCGGCTTGAATGACTGCCTGAGCGGCCGCCCTAAACGGGCCGGTTGACGCCGAAGCTCGCCGCCTGTGCCATCGGCCAGTAGAGCCGGAACACCTGCTGCGACATCTCGCCGCGCAGCAATTCTCCCGGCTGCACGAACGGCAGCAACGTAGCCAGCAGCTTCACGCTCTGCTCGGCGCTGCGCCGCACGATGTGGGCCGCGGTGATCTTGCTCGGGTCGTCGAGGCCGGCCGCCTGCACCAGTTCTTTCAACGCCAGCAGCGTGTTCTGGTGGAAGTGATACACGCGCTCAGCCTTGGTCGGCACGACGAGTGCGCGCGAACGCTGGTCGTCCTGAGTCGCCACGCCGGTCGGGCAGTTGCCGGTGTGGCAGGTTTGGGCCTGGATGCAGCCGAGCGAGAACATGAAGCCGCGCGCCGAGTTGCACCAGTCGGCGCCGAGCGCGAGCATGCGCGCGATGTCGAACGCGCTGACGACCTTGCCCGCGCAGCCCAGTTTGATCTGGCTCCGCAAGTTCAGGCCGACCAGCGTGTTGTGAACCAGCAGCAGCCCTTCCTGCAGCGGTGCGCCGACGTGGTCGGTGAACTCCAGCGGCGCCGCACCGGTGCCGCCCTCGGCGCCGTCGACGACGATGAAGTCGGGCGTGATGCCGGTCTCGACCATCGCCTTCGCGATCGCGAACCACTCCCACGGGTGGCCGATGCACAGCTTGAAGCCGGTCGGCTTGCCGCCCGAGAGCGTGCGCAGTTTCTCGATGAACTGCATCATCTCGATCGGCGTCTTGAACGCCCGGTGGCTGGCCGGCGAGATGCAGTCGACCCACGCCGGTACGCCGCGCGCCGCCGCGATCTCGGGTGTGACCTTCGGCCCCGGCAGCACGCCGCCGTGGCCCGGCTTCGCGCCCTGCGAGAGCTTCAACTCGATCATCTTGACCTGCGGCTGCAAGGCGTTCTCGGCGAAGCGCGATTCGCTGAACGAGCCGTCGTCGTTGCGGCAGCCGAAGTAGCCGGAGCCGATCTCCCAGATCAGGTCGCCGCCCATCTCACGGTGGTGGCGGCTGATCGAGCCCTCGCCGGTGTCGTGCGCGAAATTACCGCGCTTCGCGCCGGCGTTCAACGCCAGGATAGCGTTCGCGCTCAGCGCGCCGAAGCTCATCGCCGAGATGTTGAAGATGCTGGCGTTGTACGGCTGCGCGCGGCCTTCGCCGATCGTCACGCGGAAGTCGTGCGTGGGCAGTTCGGTGGGCGCGAGCGAATGGTTGATCCACTCGTAGCCGACCGCGCCCACGTCCATCTGCGTGCCGAAGGGCCGCTTGTCGGGTTCACCCTTCGCGCGCTGGTAGACGAGCGAGCGCTGTTGGCGCGAGAACGGCGCGGCCTCGTTGTCGCCCTCGATGAAGTACTGCCGCATTTCGGGCCGGATGAACTCGAGCAGGAAGCGGAAGTGCCCGATCACCGGGTAGTTGCGCAGCACCGAGTGGCGCGTCTGGTGCGTGTCGCGAAACCCCAGGCCGACGCCGAACGCGCACACCAACGCGAGCCAGCCACCGATGCCGAACGCGACCCAAGTGAATGCGCACAGCAGCGCGCCGATCGCGCACAGCAGCCAGACCGAATAGCGCACCGGCAGGTGCCGGTCGAGCTGATTGAGCCAGTTGAGCATGAACGCCCCCCCTTTTGCGTGTTTGGCGCGATGGTAGGCCGTCTGCAGCACGATCCACGCAAGGTCAACGGTTTTGCCGCGCCCCCACGAAACCTGAGAATGCCCGCCAAGGCTTGTCAGGGCAAACACTTCGGGTAGTTGTCATCACGACGACATCAATGAGAAGAGTGGCGGACCTATATTGCTCGAACATATCTGACACACGTTGCCTTTGACCAAGGCGCCGTCGCAGGGAAGAGCAGACCCCCGGCCGAAGCCGAAAAAACTGGAGACAAATATGCCCGTCTACAACACTGTTTTGATTGAGAAAGATGCGGCTGAGCCGCGCATCGCACGTCTGCGCTTGAACCGACCTGAGAAGTTGAACGCGATCAGCAGCACGATGCCCGGTGACATCCGTCAAGCTGTCGAATGGGCCGAGGCCGACAGTGAAGTGCACGTGATCGTTGTCGAGGGCGAAGGTCGAGCGTTCTGCGCGGGATACGACCTCAACGAGTACGCCGAGGGCGTGGATCCCGGCAACATCGCAGACGACCATCCCTGCCGTCAGGAAAAGATGCCGTGGGACCCCATGGTGGACTATGCGTTGATGAAAAGGAATACAGAGGATTTCATGTCTCTCTGGCGCTGCTCAAAACCCACAATTGCGAAGGTTCACGGATATGCCGTGGCGGGAGGCAGCGACATCGCGCTCTGTTGCGATCTGCTCGTCATGGCCGATGACGCTGCGATCGGCTACATGCCTACGCGGGTCTGGGGTTGCCCGACGACAGCGATGTGGACGTATCGGCTTGGCGCGAGTCGGGCAAAACAGTTGATGTTCACGGGCGACACGATCAAGGGTGTTCAGGCCGCGGAATGGGGTCTCGCCAATCAATCGGTCCCCGCTGCGCAGCTGGAGGAGGCCACCATGACGCTCGCGAGACGCATCGCCGGAGTCCCTCGGTCACACCTGATGATGCACAAGATGGTCGTCAATCAGGTCTGGATGTCCATGGGCCTTGAGCAAACGCAGATGTTCGCCACCATCTTTGACGGAATCACCCGGCACAACCCCGAAGGCCTCTGGTTCCGGCGCCAAGCACAGGTCGAGGGTTTCAAAAGTGCCATCGAATGGCGCGACAGTGGACGACACATTCCCGAGGGGGATGAGGCGCGGGCACTGGTCGCTGATCTCGAGAACCGTCTGCGGGAGGCCAAGGCGAAACTTTAATGGACTGAACCGCTCCGGGATTCGTGGAGGTTGTTTGATTCAAGTCAGGCCGCCACCTTGAATCGTCGGCACGCACTGAGGGTCGGCCTGTCCCTCGCGTTGCTTGTCTGTGTCGGCCAGGTCAGCGCTCGTGACGATGCGCCGGGCGCGGAGGCCGCACCGGTGCCTTCCAGTTACCGAGGCCCCGCCTTGGTGACGGGTGTGACCGATGATCGCGCCCTGGGAGTGTCGGGCCAGCCGGCACGAGTGAGCTCCCAAGCCGCAATTGGCTCTCGGTGAACCGGACGTTCGCCGCAACCTGGAGTCGACCATCAGCTGTCGTTCAGAAGGAGCGCCAAGAACGGACGTTGACGAAGCCCACCAGCTTCGTCTCGAGCCGTGCATCACATCGGCGTCCCGCCGAGCCCGCGTCACATCCGTGTGAAGGGTGGCAGTGCCAGGGCAAACACAGCGCAGGGGCGCACAGCGCCATCCGTCGCGCGTCAGCGCGAGGCCGGGCGACGGGTGCGGCGAGCTTTGGCGGGCACTGCAAACAACTCGTTTCGCGCCGACTGAGTGATCGCGACG
>JANXVK010000438.1 GCA_025351675.1 Rhizobacter sp. | reverse complement strand
CGCGATCCGGCTCCGCAATGCCCAGCGCCGCGCGCACCACCTCCGGCGTGAACGGCGGCTCGCGAAAGCGCACGCCGGTCGCGTCGAAGATCGCGTTCGCGATCGCCGCCGTGCCCGGCACCGACGACGACTCGCCCACGCCCAGCGGCGGCTCACCGGGTCGCGGCATCATCATCACCTCGACCACCGGCACCTCGCGGAACGACAGGATCGGGTAGGCGCCCCACTCGCGCGCGGCCGGCACGTTCGTCTTCGCGTCGACGGGCAGCGACTCTTTCAGCGCGCGGCTCGTCGTCTGCAGCACGTTGCCGTGGATCTGGTGCTGCACGCCGGCCGGGTTGATCATCAGGCCCGCGTCGTGGCCAGCGACGACGCGGCTCACGTGCACTTCGCCGGTGTGCCGGTTCACCTCGACATCGGCAACCCACGCGGCCCACGCGGCGCCGAAGCCGGGGAACTTGCTGTGCACATAGCGCGCATAGGCAAAGCCCTGGCCTTTGAGCAATTCGCCTTCGGCCGCTTGCTGCTGCGGCTGCGTGTGCGCGAGCCAACCCGCGCGCGCGGCAGTCGCCTTGACGAGCTCGCTGGCGCGTTCGTCCTTCAAGTGCCGCAGACGGAAGTCGACCGGGTCGGCGCCAGCCGCCGTCGCGAGCTCGTCGACATACGACTCGTGCGCGAACGCGTTCGGCAGCGCCGAGACGCCGCGCAGCCACGACGCGCGCAGGATCGGCGCCATGTCGTTCGCGACAACGCGCAGGTTTTTGTAGTCGTACGGCGGCACCGCGGTGCGGTCGCCCATTTCGTAGGCGTGCGCGTCGGGCTCGATCGTGCGCGTCAACAGCAACGCGAGGGTCGGCGCGCCGTTGCTCGGGTACGAGGTCTGGAAGTCGTAAGCCGCGGCACGGCCCTCGGCATCGAGCCCGCCGTCGACCTGCATCAGTTGCGCGGCGCCCTTCGGCTCCCACAGGTGCTCCTGCTCGCGCGTCAGCTGCACGCGCACCGGCGCGCCGACGGCGCGCGAGAGCAGTGCCGCATCGGCCGCCACGTCGTCGGCGCAGTTGCGGCCGTAGCAGCCAGCGGCTTCCATGCGGATGACGTCGATCGCGGTATTGGGCAGGCCCATCAATTTCGCGAGATCGGCACGCAGCACGTGCGGGTTCTGCGTGCCGGCCCAGACGGTCATCGTCTCGCCTTGCCAGTCGGCGAGCGCGCACGACGGGCCGATCGACGCATGCAGCTGGTACGGCCAGACGTAGGTGCGCTGCATCGCTTGCTTGGCGCCGGCGATCGCCGCATCGACATCGCCTTGTTCGAGCAGCACGCGGCGCGTCGACGGGTTGTTGCGCAGCGCGTTCTGCAGCGCGTTTGGCGAGCCCGCGAGCGGCGCGCTGCCGGGCCAGTCGCGCCACGTGACTTTCAACGCGCGCAGCGCCGCATCGGCTTGCTCTTCGCGCTCGGCGACGATGCCGATGAAGTCGCGGATCACGACCACCGCGCGAATCCCTGCGATGTGAGCGATCGAGGACTCGTCGACCGACTCCAGCGTGTTGCCGACGAAGTCGCCCGCGTCCACGCCGGCATACGGCGGCCGCACGACGCGCCCGTGCAGCATGCCGGGCACGCGCTTGTCGTGCACGAAGACTTCGTCGCCGCGCGCCTTGGCCGGGATGTCGACGCGCGCTGGCGACGTGCCGACGACGCGGTAGCTGTCGGTCGACTTCAGCGGCGCGGCGCTCGTCAGCATCAGCGCGATGTGCCGGCCGGCAAGCTTCGCGCGCACATCGGCACCCGGCTGCGCCGCCAGCCATGCGCGCGCCTGCGCGGCGGCGCGGCGCAGCGGCTCGGCGTGGATCTGGATCGACGCACTCGCGATCGTCGCGCCCTGGTTCGGCGCGATCGCGGTGCTGCCGAGGATCACGTTGACCGCATCGAGTTCGACTTCCAGCTCCTCCGCGACGATCTGCGCGAGCGCGGTGCGGATGCCGGTGCCGAGGTCGACGTGGCCGTGCAGCGCGGTGACGCTGCCGTCGTCCCACACCGCGATCAGAACCTCGTCGCCCTCGACCGGATTCGACGGCACCGTCGCCGGTTGGCCCTTGGCCGGCAAACCCGGCGGGGGCGGCGGACGCGAGACCAGCAGCACGCCGCTCGCCGCTCGCAAATCGGCGCGCGAGTGCGGCGTGTCGGCGCGTCGCGTCGTCATGCGCGTTGCGCCATCAGCACCGCCGCGCGCTGCACCGCTTGCAGGATCTCGAGGTGCGTGCCGCAACGGCACAGGTTGTGCGCCAGCGCATCGCGCGCCTGCTTGTCTGTCGGCTGCGGGTAGCGCGCGAGCAGCGCGACGGTGCTGACGATCATGCCGTTCAGGCAGTAGCCGCACTGCGCGGCCTGGCAGTCGATGAACGCCTGCTGCACCGGATGCAGCGCATCACCTTCGGCCAGGCCTTCGAGTGTCGTGATCGCACGCCCCGCGACGCCGCCGACCGGGATCACGCACGACCGTGCCTCGATGCCGTCGACCAGCACCGTGCAGGCCCCGCACTCGCCGAGGCCGCAGCCGTACTTCGGGCCGTTCAGCCCGAGGTCGTTGCGCAGAATGTTCAGCAGCGGCGCGTCGCGCGGCACCGTCAACACGCATTCCACGCCGTTGACAACGAGCCGCACCGCGTCGCTCATCGAAGACGGCTCAGGCGAGGTCGGCAGACTGGATGCGCTTCACGCCCTTCGCCGTCATCTGCTTCCACGCCGCGGCGAGCGAGCCGTTCAGGTCGATCGCGCGGGTCGCGTCTTCGATCACGTAGACGTCGAAGCCGGCCTTGCGCGCGTCCATCGCGGTCCACGCGACGCAGAAGTCGGTCGCGAGGCCGGTGATGTACAGCGTCTTGATACCGCGCTGCTTCAGGTAGCCGGCCAGGCCGGTCGCGGTCTTGTGATCGGCTTCGTCGAAGGCCGAGTAGCTGTCCATCTCCTTGTGGAAGCCCTTGCGGATGATGATCTGCGCGGTCGGCAGCTTCAGGTCTTTGTGCAGGTTCGCATCGTCGGTGCCCTGCACGCAGTGGTCGGGCCAGAGCACCTGCGTGCCGAAGGCGAGCCTGGTCGTCTCGAACGCTTTCTTGCCGGGGTAGGTGCTCGCGAACGACGCGTGGCCGGGCGTGTGCCAGTCCTGCGTCACGACGATGTTCCGGAACGCGGCCGAGAGCTTGTTGATGACCGGCACGACCGCTTCGCCGTCCTTCACCGGCAACGTGCCGCCGGTGACGAAGCAGTTCTGCACGTCGACGACGATCAGCGCGCTCTTGGCGTCGGGCTTGATCTTCGCGGCGGCCAGCGAGAAGCCGCTCGCGGCGAGCCCGGCCGCGCTGGAGACAGCCTTCAGAAGGGTTCTGCGGGTGGTGGTGTGCATGACGAAACCTCCGAGTGATGGAACGATGGGTTTAGACGCTCAGGTACGCGCGTCGCACGTCCTCGTTGGCCGCGAGTTCGGCCATCGAAGCCTGATAGCGGATCTGGCCCTTCTCGAGCACGTAGGCTCGGTCCGACACCAGCGCCGCGAAGTGCATGTTCTGCTCCGACAGCAGGATGCTGACGCCCTGCGCCTTGAGCTCCAGAATCATCTGCGCCATCTGCTCGACGATGACCGGCGCGACGCCTTCGCTCGGCTCGTCGAGCAGCACGACATACGGGTTGCCCATCAGCGTGCGCGCGACCGTCAGCATCTGCTGCTCGCCGCCGCTCATGCGGCCGCCGGGGCGGTCGGGCATTTCGCCGAGGTTGGGGAAGAGCTTGAAGAGTTTCTCGGCGGTCCACACCGGCGCGGCCGTGCCGTCGGCCCACGCTCGCGCGGGCTGCCTGCCGACTTCGAGGTTCTCCATCACGGTGAGGTCGGCGAACACGCGGCGGTCCTCGGGCACGTAGCCCAAGCCCGCGCGGGCCACGTCGTGCGGCTCGGCCTTCGACACGTCCTTGCCGAGAAAATGGATCGTTCCCTTGCGCTTTGCGAGCAGGCCCATCAGCGCCTTCAGCGTCGTCGACTTGCCGGCACCGTTGCGGCCCATCAGCGCGACGACCTCGCCGCGGTTCACCTGCAAGTCGACATCGAACAGGATCTGCGCGGCGCCGTACCAGGCGTTGAGTTGCTTCGCTTCGAGCAGCGCGTTCGTCGTGCTCATGCGATCGCAGCCTTCTTTTCGAAAGTTTTCCCGCTTCCGAAGTAGACCTCTTGCACCTTCGGATGGTTGCGGATGTACTCGCCGTGGCCTTCGGCGATCAGCCGGCCGCGCGCCAGCACGATGATGCGGTCGGCGTGCGCGAACACCACGTCCATGCTGTGCTCGGTGAACAGCACCGCCATGCGGCGCTCGACCACGAGGCGTTTCGTCAGCGCCATCAGGTCGTTGCGCTCCTGCGGCGCCATGCCGGCGGTCGGCTCGTCCATCAGCAGCAGCTTCGGTGCGTTCGCCATCGCGATCGCAATCTCGACGCGCTTGACGTCGCCATACGCGAGCACGCTGCAGGGTCGGTCGGCCTGGGCGCTCATGCCGACCTGATCGAGCAAAGCGAGCGCCTCGTCGCGCTTGTGCTGCGCGGCGCGCTGCCAGAGTTGATACAGCTTCGCGTCGGCCGAAATCAGCGCCATCTGCACGTTCTCGACTACCGTGAGCGACGCGAAGGTCTCGGCGATCTGGAAGGTACGGCCGACGCCCTTGTGCCAGATGTCGCGCGGCTTGCGGCCGATCAGCTCGTGCCCGTCGAGCACGACCGAACCGGTGTCGGCGCGCAGCTGGCCGTTGACCATGTTGAAGGTCGTCGTCTTGCCGGCGCCGTTCGGCCCGATCAGCGCGAGCAACTCGCCGGCCGCGACCTCGAAGCTGACACCGTCGACGGCCCGATTGCCGCCGAAAGACTTGCCGAGGTCGGTGACTTTCAGAAGGCTCATGCGTCGACCTTTTTCATGCGATCGAACAAGCCGCCGACGAAGCCCGCGATGCCCTGCGGGAACACCAGCACCAGCAGCAAGATGATGCCGCCGAGCAAGGCGCGCCAGTAATCGGTGTTGCGCGCGACCGCGTCCTGCAGCCAGGTGAACGTGACCGCGCCGACGATCGGGCCGGCGAGCGTCTGCAGGCCGCCGAGCAGCACCATCACGAGGCCATCGACCGAGCGACCGACCGCGACCGTGTCGGGCGAGATGTTGCCTTTCGAGAACGCGTACAGCGCACCCGACAGCCCCGCGAAGACCGCGGCGATCACGAACGCGACCCACTGGATGCGTTTCACGTCGATGCCGATCGCGTCGGCGCGCAGCGGCGAGTCGCGGCCCGCACGCATCGCATAGCCGAACGGTGCGAACAGCGCGCGGCGAATCAGCAGGATGGCGCCGACGACGAGCGCAAGCGTCAGGTAATAGTAGCTGCGCTTGTCGGCGAGCCACTCGGCCGGCCAGACGCCGGTCAGGCCGTTGCTGCCGCCAGTGAAGTCGTCCCACTGGAACACGACCGACCAGACGATCTGCGAGAACGCGAGCGTCAGCATCGCGAGGTACACGCCCGACAGGCGCACGCAGAACCAGCCGAACACGAGCGCGCCGGCGGCAGCGACGAAGGGCGACAACACCAGCGCCACTTCCATCGGCAGCCCGAGCGAACGCACCCCCAGCGCGGCGCCGTACGCGCCCAGCCCGAAATAAGCTGCGTGACCGAACGAGTGCATGCCTGCCGGGCCCATGATGAAGTGCAGGCTGGTCGCGAACAGGGCGGCGGTCAGCAGGTCGATCGCGAGCACGGTCAGGTACGGTGAACTCGCGGTCGCGAGCGGCCACGCGAGCAGCGCGAGCAGCAGCAAAGCGCCGGCGATCTTCAGCGGCGTGTCGGCCTGGCGCAGCGGCGCCTCGGCCGGGCCGGCGTTGCGGCTCGCGGCCTGCGGCCTGCCCATCAGGCCCCACGGGCGCACGATCAGCACGACGGCCATCACGAGAAACTCGACCACCAAGGTCAGCTTCGAGAACGAGAAGTTGATGCCGAACAGGTCGACCGTGCCGAGGCCGATGCAGATCGCCTTGATCTCGGCGATCAGCAGCGCCGCGACGTACGCGCCCGGAATGGAACCCATGCCACCGACGACGACGACCACGAACGCGTCGCCGATCGTCGCCAGATCGAGCCCCAGATTGGCCGGTTCGCGCGGCAGTTGCAACGCCCCGCCGAGCCCCGCGAGCATCGTGCCGAGCGCGAACACACCGGTGAACAGCCACGCCTGATTCACGCCGAGCGCGCTGACCATCTCGCGGTCTTGCGTGGCGGCGCGCACCAGCGTGCCCCAGCGCGTGCGCGTGAGCAGCAGCCACAGCCCGCCGAGCACGAGCGGGCCGATGACGATCAGGAACAGGTCGTAGGTCGGGAAGCGCCGGCCGAGGATGTCGACCGCGCCCGAGAGCCCCGGCGCGCGCGGTCCGAGCAGGTCTTCGGGGCCCCACACCCACAGCGCAGCGTCCTTGATCACGAGCATCAGCGCGAAGGTCGCGAGCAGTTGGAACAGTTCGGGCGCGCGGTACACGCGGCGCAGCAGCACGATCTCGACCGCCGCGCCGATCACACCGACGGCGATCGACGCGAGCAGCAGCGCCGGCCAGAACCAAAGACCGCCGCCCAACTTCTCGGTCAGCATGTAGGCGATGTAGATGCCCAGCATGTAGAACGAGCCGTGCGCGAAGTTGACGATGCGGGTGACGCCAAAGATCAGCGACAGCCCCGCACCGACGAGGAACAGCGAAGAGGCGCCGGCCAGGCCGTTGAGG
>JANXVK010000428.1 GCA_025351675.1 Rhizobacter sp. | reverse complement strand
GACCGCGACGATCGGCGTGATGCCCGAGGCGAAGATGCCCGAGAACTGGTAGACGAACGAGATGCCGGTGTAGCGCACCTTGGCGTCGAACAGGTCGCAGAACAGCGCGGCCTCCGGGCCATAGACCGACGCGTACAGGATGCCGAGCGGGATGATGATCGCGAACCAGATCATCGTCGTGTTGCCGCCCGAATTCGTCATCATCCAGAAGCCGGGGAAGGCCGAGAGTGCGGTGATGATCGAGCCCCACATGTAGACCTTCGGGCGGCCGATGCGGTCGGACAGGCGACCGAAGAACGGAATCGTGAAGCACATCACCACGGCCGCGGCCATCACGCCGAGCAGGGCTTCGGTGCGGCTGATCTTGATCGTGTTGGTGAGGTAGCTGATCGAGAACACGCCGAAGACGTTGAAGAACACGCCGTCGATGTAGCGCGCGCCCATGCCCTTGAGCACGTTGCCGGGGTAGCGCTTGATCATGTCCAAGAACGGAATGCGCAGTTCGGCGTTGCGTGCCTTCACGGCGGCGAACTCCGGCGTCTCCTGGATCGACAAGCGGATGTACATGCCCACGATCACCATCACGCCCGAGAGCAGGAACGCGATGCGCCAGCCCCATGACATGAACTGCGCGTCGGTCAGCAGCCACGAGAGCAAGGCGACCACGCCCGAGGCCATGCACAGGCCGATCGCCAGGCCGATCTGCGGCAGCGAGGCGTAGAAGCCGCGCTTCTCTTTCGGCGCGTACTCGTACGCCATCAGCACCGCGCCGCCCCACTCGCCGCCCAGGCCGATGCCCTGCAGCACGCGCAGCAGCAAGAGCAGCAGCGGCGCGGCGATGCCGATCTGCGCGTAGGTCGGCACCAGGCCGATCAGGAAGGTCGCCACGCCCATGATCATCAGCGTGATCACGAGCATGCTCTTGCGCCCGATCTTGTCGCCGAAGTGACCGAAGATGATGCCGCCGAGCGGGCGCGTGACGAAGCCGACCGCGAAGGTCGTGTAGGCCAGCATCGTCGCGACCACCGGGTCGCTGCCGGGGAAGTAGAGCTTGTTGAACACGATGCCGGCGACCACGCCGTAAAGGAAGAAGTCGTACCACTCGATGCTCGCGCCCACCAGGGCCGAGATCACGACGCGGCGAATCGCGCGCTCGTCGGGTGCTTTGTCTAGGGTGTTCATTGGGTGTCTCCTGCGGGTTGGCGCTAGCTGTCGCTGGCTTCGTTTTTCGTCGTCGTCAACTCTTGCGTCTGGCGTCCTCGCGGATCATGTCGGCGGCCTTCTCGGCCAGCATCACCGCGGGCGCATTGGTGTTGCCCGACACCAGCGTCGGCATCACCGAGCAGTCGATCACGCGCAGGCCGGTCGTGCCGTTCACGCGCAGGCGCGTGTCGACGACCGCGAGCGCATCGCTGCCCATGCGGCAGGTGCCGGTCGGGTGAAAGATCGTCGCGCCGTTGTTGCGCGCGAATTCGAGCAGCGCGGCGTCGTCGCTGGCCTCGGGGCCGGGCTTCACTTCGCGCTTGACGTAGGGTTTCATCGCGGCCGATTCGGCGATCGCGCGCGCCGCCTTCATGCCGGCGACGGTGGTGCGACGGTCGAGGTAGGTCGAGAGGTAGTTCGGCTGCATTTCGGGCGCCTCGAACGGGTCGGCGCTGCGGATGCGCACATGGCCGCGCGACTCCGGTCGCAGCTGGCAGATCGACATCGTAAAGCCCGAGTAAGGGTGCACCTTGCCGCCGGCCATGTCGGCCGAGAGGGTCGCGACATGGAACTGGATGTCGGGTGTCTTCGCCTCCGGCTCGCCATCCGATCCTTGCAGAGCGCGCATGAAGCAGCCGCCCTGGTTGATGCCGATCGCGAGCGGCCCGCTGCGAAACAGCAGCCACTGCAAGCCGATCCTCGCCTGGCCGAAAACCGAGTTGAGCTGGTCGTTGGTCGTGATCGGCTTGGTGCACTCGTAGCTCAGGCGGATCTGCAGGTGATCCTGCAGGTTCTCGCCGACGCCGGGCGCGTCGACGACGAGCGGAATGCCGTGCTTTGCGAGCAGCGCGCGCGGGCCGATGCCCGAGAGCTGCAGCAACTGCGGCGACTGCAGCGAACCCGCGCAGAGCAGCACCTCGGCCGAGCAGCGCGCTTCCTTCATTTCGCCGCCTTGCCGGTAACGTACGCCGACGGCGCGCGTGCCTTCCATGATCAGCCCGGCCGCGAACGCATCGGTCTCGATGCGCAGGTTCGGCCGGCCGCGCGCCGGGTCGAGGTAGGCTTTCGCGGTGCTGACGCGCCAACCCTTGTGCGTGGTCAGCTGGTAGTAACCCGCGCCTTCCTGCGTGGCGCCGTTGAAGTCTTCGGTGCGCTGAACACTGGAACGGCCGATCTGCTGCGCGCCACCGATGAAGGCTTCGATCAGCTCGTGCTTCGCGCCGATGTCCGAGACCTTCAACGGCCCGTCACCGCCGTGCAGCGGAATCGCCCCGCGCTGGTTGCCTTCCGACTTGACGAAGTACGGCAGCACGTCGTCGTAGCCCCAGCCGGTGTTGCCGAGCGCGGCCCAGTGGTCGTAGTCTTCTCGCTGGCCGCGGATGTAGATCAGGCCGTTGATCGCGCTCGAACCGCCCAGCGTCTTGCCGCGCGGCCAGTAGATGCGCCGGCCGTTCATGTTCGGGTCGGGGTCGGTCGAGAAGCGCCAGTTGTACTTGTCGCTCCACATTGTCTTGCCGTAGCCGATCGGCAGGTGGATCCACAGCGAGCGGTCGGGCGGGCCGGCCTCGAGCAGCAGCACGCGCGTGGCCGGATCTTCGCTCAGGCGGGCAGCGAGCACGCAACCGGCAGAGCCGGCGCCGACGACGATGTAATCGAAATCCTCGGACATTTGAAATGGGCAAGCGCTTGCGCGGAGTGGAACAATGCGATCCGTTTGCCGGATCGGGTGCGCCGAATCGTAGGTGTTTGCTTTCCGGAACACAACGTTCCATTTTCAATGGTTTACCCGAATGACCCTATCGAAAGTCGCGGCGGCGATCGCGCCTGAGGCGGACGGCCCGTCGGGCTCGGCCGAGCGCAGCTTGCGGCTGCTGTCGCTGCTCGCGAACGCGGGCCGGGCGCTCTCGCTCGCCGATCTGGCGATGCAGCTGGCGCTGCCCAAAGGCACGGCGCACCGCATCTGCACGCAACTGCTGGCGAGCGGCTTTCTGGCGCGCGATGTCGACGAGCGCTCGTTCATCGTCGGCCCGGCGCTGCGCCAGCTTGCGTTCGACACGCTGAACCACGGCAGCGTGCGCGGCCTGCGCCACGAGGTGCTGGCCGAGCTCGTCGCGAAGGTGGGCGAGACCTGCAACTTCACGACGCTCGACGGCGCCCGGGTGCTCTACCTCGACCGCGTCGAAGCGCAATGGCCGCTGCGGCTCACGCTCGATGTCGGCGCGCACGTGCCGCTGCACTGCACCGCGAGCGGCAAGCTGTTTCTCGCGCAGATGCCGCAGGCCGCGCGCGACGCGTTGATCGCACAGCTGCCATTGCCGAAGATGACGCGCAACACCATCGTCTCGGCGAAGGGTCTTCGCGCCGAATGTGACCGGATCGCCGATCAGGGCTACGCCTGCGACCGCGAGGAGTTCATCGCCGGGTTGATCGCGGTCGCGGTGCCGGTGCAGGGCGCCGATGGCGTCAGCCGTGCGGCGATCGCGGTGCACGCGCCGGTGGCGCGCATGGCGCTGGCCGATGCCGTCGCGCAGTTGCCGGCCTTGCGAGCGGCGGCGGCGCGCATGCGTTCGCTGCTCTGATGCGCGCCCGCGTCGACCGCTCGGGTCGCCTCAGCCGAAGAAGCTTCGCAGTGCTTGCATCAGCGCCGGCCAGTCGGTGACCGCGACGAACGCGACCCCGGCGATCGCCCCCGCGATGTGGGCATCGTGGTTCACCCGTCCGCGCGCCTGGCGCGCCGCCCACCAGCTGTAAGCCAGGTAGCACAGCGCGAAGATCGGCGCCGGGATCGGCACCGGAATCGGCAGGATGAAGATCGAGCTCGACGGGTGGTACACGATCGATGCGAACAGCACCGCCAGGATCGCGCCCGAGGCGCCGAGGCTGCGGTACTCCGACTCGTGCCGGTGCTTGAGCCAGGTGCCGGCGTCGCTGACCAGCAGCCCGAAGAAATACAGCGCCAGGAACGCCGGCGTGCCGATGGTGCGCTCGAGCCCGAAGCCGAAGGCCCAGAACGTGAACGCGTTGAACAGCAAATGCATCATGTCCGCATGCAGAAAGCCGCTCGTGACCAGCGTGTGCCACTGGTTGCGCGGCACCAGCCAATGCGGTCGGAACAGGTTGCGCTCGACCATCCCCGGCGCCCTGAACAGCCCGAACAGACTGGCCGCGACCATGACCGCCAGAATCAGCGCCGCGCCGGGTGTGTCGTTGAGCAGGGCTTGCAGTTCGTTCATTACATTAGTCGCTTCAGCTCACGGGCGCACAGAGGAAAAGGCATGTGGATACTGACCGAGGCGCCACGAGGCAGCAACTACTATGAAGCGCAATCGACGACCGGCAACAAGGCGCTGATCTCCGACAGCTGCGAGACCGTGATCTACGCGCGTTCGCAGGGCGCAGACGGCTATCGCATCGTCGCACAGCGTGGCCGCGAGACCTTCTTCATGGGCCCGACGCCGGTGCGTGGCGTCGAGGTCGACATGAACGCGCAGATGCTGGAGGTTGTGCGCCAGCTCGGCGCCGTCGCGCTGGGCTGACGCCGCCGCGGGCGAGATCACGCAGGTTCGCGCGCGGCCGGCGACATCGCTGCGAGCGCGCTGTCCCAAGCCTGCAGCTGAACCGGTTTGAGACGAACGCTCTCACCCAGCAACTCGCGCGGGCGAACCGTGACCGGGCCGCGCTTGAACTTCATCTTCACCAGCACCTCGCCGCACGGCTGGTCGGCGACGAACAGCGCGTGGGCGAGGTACGCGAACTTTTCGTCGGCGAAGACGATTGCCGTCTCGACGCGCACGCGGCTGAACATCCCGATCGGCCGCACGAACTTGACGAGCTGCGACGCGTTGACGAAGCCGATGCGCTCACGCAGCAGCTTGCCGAAGAGATTGGCGCCGACGAGGAAGTCGAGCTGCGCCGCCTCGGCCAGCTGCAGGTACTTGTCGCTCTTGAGCACGCGCGTACCGCAGTCCAGCGGCGAGATGCGAAAGTGACAAAGGCGGCGCGACCAGGGGTCTGCCCCTGCGGGTCGCAGCCATGCGAGCACGAGCGTCAGCAGGTTTCTGAGCAGACCCGACATCATCGTCACTGCGGAGTCAAGCGCAGATGCGGCTCACCAGTGCCTTCGTGAACTCGGCCGTGCTGGCCGTGCCGCCGAGGTCACCGGTGCGCACCTTGTCGATGTTGAGCGTCGCGTCGATCGCCTTGCGCAGGCGAGTGGCGAGCTCGGGCAGCTTGACGTGGTCGAGCATCAGTGCCGCGGCCAGCAGCAGCGCGGTCGGGTTCGCGATGCCCTTGCCGGCGATGTCGGGCGCCGAGCCGTGCACGGCCTCGAAGATCGCGGCGTCGGCGCCGATGTTCGCGCCCGGCGCCATGCCGAGGCCGCCGACCAGGCCGGCGACCAAGTCGGAGAGGATGTCGCCGAACAGGTTGGTCGTGACCAGCATGTCGAACTGCCACGGGTTCAGCACCAGCTTCATCGCGCAGGCATCGATGATCACGGTGTCGAGCTCGAATTGGCCCTTGTACTCGCGCTCGTACAGCTCCAGGCCGGTCTCCAGGAAGATGCCGGTCAGCGCCTTCATGATGTTGGCCTTGTGGACGATGGTGACGCGTCTGCGGCCGGTTGCGACCGCGGTCGCGAACGCGTATTCGAGCAGCCGGCGGCTGCCGGCGCGGGTGTTGATGCCGGTCGCCATCGCGACCGCATGCGGGTCGTCGTCGATCTGCACGTAGTGTTCGTGGCCGATGTACAGACCTTCGAGGTTCTCGCGCACCACCACCAAGTCGATCTTGTCGTAGCGCCCGCCGGGAATCACCGTGAGCGCGGGCCGCAGGTTGGCGTAGAGCTTGAACTCCTCGCGCAGCCGCACGTTCGACGAGCGGTAGCCGCCGCCCGACGGCGTCTCCAACGGGCCTTTCAACGCAAGGCGCGTGCGGTGGATGCTGTCGAGCGTGGCCTTCGGCAGCGGGTCGCCGCTGGCCCGCACGCCGCCGAGGCCGGCGATCTGGCGATCCCAGACGAACGGGGCCTTCAGGGCGTCGAGTGCGGCGAGCGTCGCGTCGACGATCTCGGGGCCGATGCCGTCGCCGGGGATCAGGGTGGCTTGAATGGAGGTCGTCATCGGCAGCGTGCTCGTCAAAGGAGGAGTGAGGTGGGCGGGGTCAGCGGCAAGCATACGCGGGCGGAGTGCGGGATTCGGCTGCATGCCGAGTTCGAAGACGCGCTCAATCGCGCGTGAACAGCAGCACCGCGTTGGTTCCGCCGAGCGCGAAGGAGCTGCTGATCGCCGCGCGCAGCGCCGGCGCCACCGTGCCTGGTTCGAGGACCAGGTTCATCGCGCAGACCGGGGCGACCTCGCCGCCGTTGATGTTCGGTGGCAACTCGCCGCGCTGCAGCGCCTGCCAGGCGAGCACCACACCGGGGACGATCAGCGCCTCGCTGCCGCCGGCGATTGCCAGGTCGAGGTCGCCGCGTCGGATCGCCGCGGCCGCCTCGGCGATCGCGACCGCCGACGAAGCGCACGCGACCGAGCAGGTCAGCACCGGCCCGAGTACGCCGTGCCGCATCGCGACGTGCCCGACCGGCGCGTTCGGCATGAACGCGGGGATCGTCAGCGGCGGCACCCGGCCGCCGACGCGCTACGCTGTTTCGAGCGCGGTGGCGCCGCCCATGCCGCAACCGACGTAGACGCCGATGCGCTCGCGCTCGCGCTCGTCCAGCGCGCCAGCGGCGCGCATTGCCAAGTCGACGCCAGCGGCGGCGAGCGGGCTGACACGGTCAACGCCGGCGAGCTGCAGTTTGGTGAACCAGCGCGCCGGGTCGAACCCCCCGACGCTGGCCGCCGCGGCAGGTGTGGGCCGCTCGGAAAGACCGGCTGCAGGGCAGATTCGCCGCGCAGCAACGCCGCGAACATCGCCTGCGGACCGTTGCCGTGTGGCGCGACGACACCGAGGCCGGTGACGGCGACCGACGCTGTCACGCCGCCTGCTTGGCCCGCAGCTTGTCGACCGCGACGGCGAGCTGCGCGAGCGTGTCGATGTTCGAGTCTTCGTCGCGCATCGAGATGCTGAAATGATCCTTGATCGCGAACAGAAACTCGACCAGTGCGAGCGAGTCGAAGCCCTTTTCGCGCAGCGACGCGTCGGGCGCGAGCTCGGCCGGGTCGATGCCAAACTTCGCGTAAATCAGCTCCTGCAGTTCTTTGAGCGAGCTCATTGGAATAGCTTCGTGCTGCGCACTGCGGGATCGCCCTTGGGGCGGCCCGGCGGGCTCATGGTGCGGCATCCGTCGACATGCGTTTGATGATGTCTGCGCCGATCGGCGAGGGCGCCGCCGCCCGGGGGCACCAGCGCAGCGACGGGACCGCGAAGGCGAGGCCCAGCAAGCCGCCGGCCAGCACGTCGATCACCACATGCTGCTTGATCGCCAGCGTCGACCAGCTGATCGCGAGGAACCATGCGACATTGGCCGCGCGCAGCCCGAGCGGCGCGCGCGCGCCGCGCAGCAGATGCTCGATCCAGATCACCGTGAACATCGCGATCGCGACGTGCATCGACGGGCAGGCGTTGCC
>JANXVK010000411.1 GCA_025351675.1 Rhizobacter sp. | reverse complement strand
CGGCGGCGCTGATGCCCGACGAGACGTTGTAGCCGCTCGCGGCGTACTGGTTCGAGAGCGTGTGAAAGTAATCGGTGGCCACCGACAAAACGCCGCCGAACACGTGCAACAGGCCCGGGGCCGCCGACGCGTAGCCTTCGGCGTAGGCGCCGGTATGGCCGAAGTTGGTCGGGTCGAGCGTCGAGTAGGAGAGCGACCCACCCCCTTGGCCCGACGCCTCGGCACGATTGGCGCCGCTTTGCTGCGCGACGGGCACCACGACCCGGTCGGTTCCGACCAGCGGCCGGTTCTCGAACGCGGTCCAGCCGCTGACCGTGGCGGTGAACGTGGGTTCGGCCAGCGCCGCATCGAGCGGCGCCGCGCCGAGCGCTGTCAGCAGCAGGAGACGGGATTGCAGTGTGTTCATGGTGGGTCTCGATGTGGATTCAGGAACCAGGGTCGATCACGGGCGCCGGCCGAAGTGCCGCTGCGCGATCCACTGCCCGACCTGCTTGCCGAGCGCGATCCCGTCGACGGTCGAGAAGCGGAAGTGCATGCCACCGTAGACGTGCGCGATTTCGCTTTCTTCGCCGAGCGCGTCGGTGCTTGCGTAGTTACGCGTCGTCCCCGTGACGGTGCTGTCGAAGCCGTAGCTGACCTTGTGGGTGCCGAAGTAGCCCCGCAGCGCCTCGCCGAGTCCGCCCGCGGTACACGAATGCGCGGCCGGGTACTCGGGGTGCGCCGGCGTCGGGAACATCGGCTTCCAGGCCGGGTCGCTCGCGGTCGCCGGGTTGTCGCCGGGTTGTCGTCGGTGTCGGCCAGCGGGATCGCGTTCAGCGGCCGCCAAGTCTCGTAGAAGTACTTCGCCTCGAAGCACGCGGTGATCGTGTCGGCGTGCACGACATAGATCAGGGCCATCAGGCGCGCCGCCTCGGCCACGTCGGTCGTGCTGGTCGCGAAGCGCCCGAGGTTGCGGGTGACGAACAGCCCCGGCGCTTCGGTGTGGAAGCGTGCCGTCTCGAGCTGCGCGGCCGTGCGCTCGGTGCTGACCGTGCCGCCGACCGCCTTGGTCTGGTTCAGGTCGGTCGCGTAAGCGGTACTTGCCAGCGGCGGCGGGCCGGCCGGCCGGAACTGGTCGGCGCGGGTCAGCGCAAAAGGCTTGATGAACGGCACGAAGCGGTTGAACGGGGTCGGGCTCGGGCTGCGGAACTTGCCCGGCGCGGTGCCCGACACGTACGGCGCGAGCACCACGTTGCGGCCGTCGTTGGCGCGCAGCGCGACGACCGCCGCCGCCACTTCGCTGCCGAGCGCCAGCCCTTTGGCTTTTGCATCGCCGGTCGGGATCGCCGCGACGTAGCTTTGGTACGCCGCCTCGTACTGCGCGCCGCGGTTCGGGAACAGCGCGCGCAGCACGCCCCAGGCCGCGGCGCTCGCTGCCGCGTCGATCGAGGCGCCGGCCGCGGGCGCCGTCGGCGTGACCGCGAACGGCGTGAAGCGGCCGTCGATCGCGCTCACCGCGTCGTAGATCGCGACATGCACGGTCGCCAGATCGACCTGATAGCTCGGCCGCTGCTCCTCGGGCGTCGTCGCGACCGCGCCGGTCGCGTTGACGGTCTTGTTGGCGATGTCGTTCCAGTACGAAACGACGTTCGGCCCGGTCGACACGACCGTGACGCTGGGCTCGTCGTCGCTCGAACCGCCGCAAGCGGCGACACTCAGCAGCAGCGCGGCCGCTCCGAGGATAGAGCGGCAACCGTATCGGTGCAGCATGGGCAGCGCGAAGCAAGACATGAGCGTCTCCTCTGTTCGATGGCATCTCGGCGCCCACTGCGGGCCCGATCTGCCATCAGCGTAGAGGTCGAGGTGGCGCGGCGTAAGGCGCAGGATTGCAAACAGGGGCCGCAATGACGCATAACCCGGACAGCTTCGACTGGAACGACCTGAAATACCTGCTGGCCGTGGCGCGCCACGGCAGCACGCTCGCGGCCGGCCGTGCACTGCGCGTCGACCAGTCGACGGTGCAGCGCCGGCTCGTCGCGCTCGAGCAGCGCTTGGGCCAGTCGCTGGTGCAGCGCCACGCGAGCGGCTACCGGTTGACCGGGTTCGGCGAGTCGATGCTGCCGTTCGCCGAGCGCATCGAGCAAGCGGTGCACGGCTTCGAGGACCAGCTCGCGGCGCTGAAGGCCGACGCCACCGGCGTGATCCGCATGACCTGCCCGGAACCGATCGTGCTGCGGATCACGCAGTCGGGCCTGCTCGACCGTTTCCACGCGCGCTACCCGGGGCTGCGGGTGCAGTTCGTGATGAGCGATCGCTACCTCGATCTGCAACAGGGCGACGCCGACGTGGCGCTGCGCTCGGGCGACACCGAAGACGGGGAACTGCTCGGCCGCAAGATCGGCGACTCGCAGTGGGCCGTCTACGCGAGCCGCGGCTACATCGATCGCTTCGGCCGGCCGGAGCGGATCGACGACCTGCCGCGCCACGCGCTGGTCGGTTTCGACGAATCGATGGCGAAGCACCGGCTCTCGCAATGGCTCGGCGAGGTGGCGCCGGGCGTGGCGCTCGCCGGGCAGTGCAACAGCGTGCTCGGCCTGATCGACTCGGTGAAGGCCGGTGTGGGCATCGCCGCGCTGCCGATGGCGCTCGGCGACGCCGAGCCGGATCTGGTGCGCGTCATCGACGTCGTGCCCGAGCTGACACGCGCTTGGCGCCTGCTGACCACCCAGGAGCTGCGCAAGACGCCGCGCGTCTCGGCGTTCTTCGATTTCATCGTCGACGAGATCGACACGCTGCGGCCGATCATCACCGGCTGACGCCGCGCCTAAAGCACCTCGAAGAACCGCATCACGACCTCGCTCGGCCGGCGCAGGCCGGTGCCGAGGAACACGCGCTCCATCATCCACGCCAGCGACGGCGCGCTCACCTCGAAGCGCGGCACGCAGCGGAAGTACACGTCCGCCGGTTCGACCGGCTCGCCGCGAATCAACCTCGCCATGACCTCGGGCGTCGCGGTGCGCAGCGCGTCGTTCTGCACGTAGATGCGGTCGCCGGCATCGGTCTCGAGCACGTAGCGCGCCTCCAGCCGCGCCATGCGCGCGTTGACGATCAGCTGAAAGTCGGCGCCGCCGGGCAGCACGCGCGCGGTCCAGTCGCGGGCGATGCAGGTGCCGCCGGTGATCGCGATCACGCGCCGCGTGCCGTGGCCGACCGCGCCGACCTCGACCGGCGCGTCGACGGTAACGGCCAAGTCGGCAAACGGCGCGAGCCTTGGTACGCCGAGCAAGTCGACGACGGCGCCACCGATCACTTGACCAGCTTCCACGCCCCGCCTTCGACCTTCACCATCACCTGGCTGCGCGCGTCGACGCCGTTGTGGTCGGTGGCGCTGAGATTGAACACGCCCTGCGTGCCGACGAACTCCTTCAGCCCCTCGATCGCGTCGCGCAGCGCGAGGCGGAATGCCTCGGTGCCCGGTTGGCCTTTCTTCAACGCGACCGGGATCGCGGCGTTCAGCCACAGCTGCGCGTCCGACGCGGTCGCGCCGAACAGCGAGCGCGAACCCGCGCCGTACTTCGCCTCGTAGCGCTTCACGTAGTCGACACCCGGCGCCTTGACCGGGTTGCTGTCGGGCAACTGGTCGGCGACCAGCACCGGCGCGACCGTCATGAAGCTGCCTTCGAGTTCCTTGCCGCCGACGCGCAGGAAGTCGGCGTTCGCGACGCCCTGGGTCTGGTAGATCAGGCCCTTGTAGCCTCGCTTGACGAGCTCGACGTGCGGCAGCGCGCCCGGCGTGCCGGCGCTGAAGATGTAGACGGCATCGGGGTTCGCCGCCATCAGCTTGAGCACCTGCGGCGTTGCGCTGGTGTCGACCTGCGCGTATTTCTCGACCGCGACGATCTTGACGCCCTTGGCCGGCGCGAGCCGCTCGATCGCCTTCGAGAAGCCGTCGCCGTAAGCGGTCGCGATGCCGATCGTCGCGACCGTACTCGCCTTGCTCTTGACCATGTGGTCAAGCACCGCGTTGATCGAGATCGTCTCGGTCGGCGCCATCTTGAAGGCCCAGCGGCGCGGTCCGTCTTGTGGCTCGACGATCGCGCCGCCACCGGCCAGCGAGATCACCGGCACGCCAGAACGCGCCGCCACCTCGATCACCGCGAGCGAGGTCGGCGTCAGCGACGGGCCGATGATGATGTCGACCTTGTCCTCGGTGATCAGCTTGGTCGCGTTCTTCGCGGCCGTGGTCGTGTCGGTCGCGTCGTTGAGCACGAACAGGTTGATCTTCTGGCCGCCGAGCTCGGCCGGCCAGAGCTTGATCGTGTTGTCGGCCGGGATGCCGAGCGAGGCGCCCGGGCCGGTCAGCGAGACGATCACGCCGATGTTGACGTCGGCCTGCGCGGCGGCGCCCCAAGCCAGCGCGGTGGCGCCGAACAGCGTGCGGATCGAGGAAGCGATGCGGGTCATGAACAGTCTCCGGTCTGGTTGTTGTTTTTCAAATAGTTATGCAAGTGAACTGTTTTCGGGCCGCGGCCACAACCGGGGAAATACTGCACAGTCGATCGGCTCGCCGGGCAGACACGTCGGCGTGTCGATCGTGATGTTGGCCTGCCCTTGGCGCGGCGCGTAGACCACGTCG
Source organism: Rhizobacter sp. (assembly GCA_025351675.1). GTDB lineage: Bacteria > Pseudomonadota > Gammaproteobacteria > Burkholderiales > Burkholderiaceae_C > LMDS01. The sequence goes on along the minus strand of JANXVK010000411.1, from coordinate 24,062 downwards.
TCGCCGGTCCAGCGCGTCGCGTAGGCGCGACGGCGCTGCGTGGCGCTGGCGTTGCCGGGGGCGCCGTGCACCGTCATGCAATGGTGCAGCAGGCAGTCGCCGGCCTTCATGTCCCAGTTGACGATGTCGAGCTCGCCGCGCATGGCGTTGATGTCGGGCAGGATTTCACCGGCCATCATCTTGTAGGCCTCGGTGTCGCCGCCGAAGTGGATCGGCCGGAACTCGCGGCCCCAGCGGTGCGAGCCCTTGATGTACTCGACCCCGCTCGATTCGACCGTGACGTCGTCAAGCGCGAGCCAGATCGACAGGATCTGGTCGCCCTTGACCGGCCAGTACGGCCCGTCCTGGTGCCAGGGCGTGACGGCGGTCGTGCCGGGCTCCTTGACGAACAGCTGGTCGTAGAGGAAGTTGACCTTGCGGGACCGCAACATGCGCGCCGCGATCTCGGCGGCGGGCGATTGCTCGACGTACTTGCGCAGCCCGGGCTTGACCGCCCAGGCGCCGATGTCGCCGAGAAAGCGCTGGCCGGCCTTCGTCGCGTACTCGCGCGCCAGCGGGCCGGGATGCGCGAGGTCGTCTTCGACCGCCTCGCGCATGTGCGCGATCCAGTCGGCATCGAACAGGCCGCGCAGGCAGATCACGCCGTCGCGCCAGAAGGCGTCGACGTCGGCGTCGGGGATGGCGGCGAGTGGGTGGGCGTTCATGAGGCAGTCTCCGGTCGTAGCGCGGTGGTGGTCCGGGCGCAGCGTAGGTGGGCGGCGCGGCGCTGTCTGTCCTCCGCGAAGTGGACACGCGCCTGCGCGTTCCCCCGGGTTGCCGGGCGGCGCGGCGCGGCGGACAGTCCGACCCATGCAGGTCTGGTCCGTCCCCGCCGTTTCGCCGATCCCCTCACGCACGCCGGTCGTGCCCGCGCGGGACGTGAGCGCCGCGCTCGTCGGCTGCATCGCACGCAAAGATTTCGCGACCCGCGCGTTGGCCGAAGTGAACCTCGCGCTGCCGGTCGCGTGGTGGACGATCTACCGGGTCTGGGACGACCAGCCGCCGCAACTCTTTGCCCAGGCCAGCCACGCCGTGCCCGACATCGCGCTCGACTGCTGGCGCATCTACCGCAGCGGCGTCTACCGCGACGACACCCACTTCGCCGACGCCTGCGAGCAAGCCGGCCAGGGCGGCACGCGCAGCGTGATGACGCACTGCCTGGCCGACGACTTCGGCCGCGCGCACCGCGAGCAGATCTACGCGGCGCATTCGCTGAGCGAGCGGCTCTCGGTCGTCAGCGCGGAGCGCGCTGATGATGGAACAGCCGACAGAGGCGCCGACCGTCGCGACGCACTTCTTGCCGTCAACCTCTACCGCCACCGGGCCCAGCCGCGCTTCGCGACGCGCGAGCTCGACACCGTGCTCGACTTCGCCGGCACGCTGCTGGCGGTCGTGCAGCGCCACATCGAGCTCGGCAGCGCGCACCTCACGCCGGCGCAACGGCTTCAACAACTCTGCCCGCAGCTGACGCCGCGCGAACTCGCGGTCTGCGAGCGGCTGCTGCGCGGGCTCACGTTCGAGGGCATCGGCGCCGACCTCGGCGTCTCGGCGGCGACCGCCAAGACCTACCGCAACCGCGCGTTCGAGCGCCTGGGCATCCACCACCGCAACGAGCTGTTCGCGCTGGCTCTGCCAGCGGCACGCTGATCAGACGCATCGCGGCCGCGGTCGACTCGCAGCGCGCGAGCGGCGTCGATGTCGAACGCCTGAGGGATGCGTCGCACGCGATATCGACACTAAACTGCGCGGCGGACCACATGCACCGCGCAGGGAGATCGATGTCACACGACCACGGCCTAGAATGCAGCCGGCTCGGGTTGCCCGGCCGCCGCCGGCGGCAGGCTTGCCCGCCGGCAAACCCGTGACCCGGGCCGCGCTGCTGCCATGCCGACCCTGCGCGCACTGCTGCTGACCGACATCGTCGACAGCACCAAGCTGACCGAACAGCTCGGCGACGCGGCGACGGCCGCGCTTTGGACCCTGCACGACCGTGTCGCGCGCGACCTGTTGCCGCCATGGCGCGGCCGCGAGATCGACAAGACCGACGGCATGCTGCTGCTGTTCGACGACGTGAGCGACGCGGTCGGCTACGCGCTCGCGTATCACCGCGCCCTCGCGGCGCGCAAACTGCCGTTCAAGGCACGCGCCGGCATCCACGTCGGCCCGGTGAGCCTGCGGCCGAATCCGCCCGACGACGTGGCGCGCGGCGCCAAGCCGGTCGAGGTCCACGGCATCGCGCTACCGATCGCCGCGCGGGTGATGTCGGTGGCGCTGGGCGGGCAGACGCTGCTCAGCGCCGATGCCCGGCTCGCACTGGGCGTGGTGACGCAGCGCGTCGGGCCTCAGGACACGCCGCAGCGCGTCGTGTCGCACGGCCACTGGCGCCTGCACGGCGTGGCCGATCCGGTCGAGCTGTTCGAGATCGGTGATACCGGCACCGCCCCGTTCACCGCCCCGCCCGACGCCGCGAAGGTCTATCGCGTGATGCGCCAAGGCGATCTCTGGCAGCCGGTGCGCAAGGTGCGCCACAGCGTGCCCGCCGAACGCGACAGCTTCGTCGGCCGCCAGCAGCCGCTGCAATGGCTGGCGCAGAAGTTCGACGACGGCGCGCGGCTGGTCTCGGTGCTCGGCATGGGCGGCACCGGCAAGACCCGGCTGGTCACGCGATTCGCGTGGGCCTGGCTCGGCGACTATCCCGGCGGCGTCTGGTTCTGCGATCTGTCGCAGGCGCGCACTGTCGACGGAATCCACTTCGCGGTGGCCCAAGGCCTCGACGTACCGCTCGGCAAGACCGACCCGGTCGTGCAGCTCGCCCACGCGATCGCCGGGCGCGGTCGGTGCTTGGTGATCCTCGACAACTTCGAGCAGGTGGCGCGCTTCGCCGAAGCAACGCTCGGTCGCTGGCTCGACCGCGCGCCGCTGGCGCGTTTTCTGGTGACGACGCGGGAGGTGCTGGGGATCGTCGGGGAGGAAACGCTGGCGCTCGACCCTTTGCCCGCCGATGACGCGGTCACCCTGTTCCTGCGGCGCGCCGAAGCCGCGCGGCAGGGGTATGCGCCCAGCGCCGACGACGTGAGCGCCGTCAGGCAACTCGTGAAGGTGCTCGACGGTTTGCCGCTGGCGATCGAGTTGGCGGCGGCGCGGGTGCGCGTGATGGCGCCGCAAGCGCTGCTCGCGCGCATGCACGAGCGCTTCGACGTGTTGCGCTCGCGTGCCGGGCGGCACGACCGCCAAGCCACGCTACGCGCGGCATTCGATTGGTCGTGGGAACTGCTCAGTGAGCCCGAACGGGCTGCGCTGGCGCAACTCTCGGTGTTCGAGGGCGGCTTCACGCTCGCGTCGGCCCAAGGCGTGCTCGACCTCTCGTGTGTCGGCGCCGACCCGCCCGCATCGACCGACGTCACGCAATGGCTGATCGACAAGAGCTTCGTCCGGCAGTTGGCGGGCGACCGGTTCGATCTGTTCGAAAGCGTGCGCGAGTACGCAGCGGAGCATCTGCGGACCGAAGGCCGCTTTGCCGGCAGCGGGCCGGCGATGCTGATCCTGGCCGAGCAGCGCCACGGCACCTTCTTCGCCTCGCCGGGAGCGGATCGCACCGAGCTCCGCTCGCGCGCCGACCTCGACAACCTCGCCGCCGCGTGCCGGCGCGCGACCGATCGCGGCGATGCCGCGGTCGCGTCGAAGGCGCTCAGAGCGGCGTGGCGACGGACGTGGCAGTACGGCCCGTTTCGCTACTGGGCGAACGTGGCGCAAGCGGTTCAGGCGATCCCGGGCATCGAGGGCGAGGCGCTTCTCGAAGCCGAGCTGACGCGCGGCCTGGCGCTCTTTTTTTGCGGGCCGATCGACGACGCGATGCGCCATCTGTCGGCGGCTCAGTCGAACGCGCAGGCGCTAGGCAACCGCAATGCCGAAGCGCGGGCACTGCATGCGCTGGCGTCGTTGCAGGTGCAGAGTGGTGCGATCGACGCGGCAGAGCGCTCGTTCGAGAAAGGGCTGCGGGCTGCCGACGGGCTGGGCGACGTGGCGCTCGAATGCGCGGTCTTCAATGCGTTTGCGACGTTCTGCGACTCGGTCGGTCGCTTTGCCGAGGCCCGCTCGTACTACGAGCGCGCGCTCCGGATCGCGCAGGCGGCCGGTGAACGCCGCTGGGAAGGCGGCTCCGCCGGCAACCTGGCGCAGTTTCTCAGTGGCCAAGGCAAGTCGGCCGAGGCGAGGCCGCTCTTCGCGCGAGCGATCGCCATTGCGCGCGAAATGGGCGACCGACAGTGGGAGGCCAACGCGCGCTGCAATCTGGGGCTGCTGCACTTCGCGGAGGGGCGCCCCGGCGAAGCCCGGGCCGAACTCGAAGCGACGCTGTCGACGGCGCTGGAACTGGGCCACGTGCGCCTGTCGTCGATCGTGCAGTGCAATCTGGGGCTGGTCGCCGAAGCCCTCGGGCAACCCGCGGCGGCCCGCGCGTATCACGAGTCGGCCCTTGCGATTGCGCGCGACCTCGGCGACCGTCGCTCCGAAGGGCAGTTCCTGACCTACCTCGGGCTCCTGCATGCCCGGGAGGGCAAAACCGACGAAGGACGGATCTGCCTTGACCTCGGCGAAGCGCGCTTGCGCGCAGCCTCCGACCGCGTCAGCTTGGGCATTCTGCTGTGCGCACGCGCCGAAACCGAACACCGCGCCCGGAACGCAGCCGCGGCCGAAGGCGCGCTGGCCCAAGCCTCGGCGTTGGCCGGCGAGTTGCCGGACGTCGGCCCAAACTCCGAGTTCGGGCAAGCGCTGGGGCGGACGCGCCAGTTGTTCAACGCGGTGGTGTGAGAGCCGATGGGCGCGGCGTCACTGCGCCGTGATTCCGGTCATGGCACGACCGAGCACAACACGATCGACTCTGCCAATATCGAGACGCTCTCTCCGCCGTAGTTGGCGATCATTGGATCGCACTTCCACGTCACATTCGGGGTCGCGGTTGCACGAAAGTAGACCGTGTACTTCCAGTCGGACTCGACGCTGGAATCGAAGCACCAGCCGAACTCGTCACTTCCGTTGGTGTACGACGCCACCGGGCCGGATGGCGGTGTGTCGACGACCACGCCCACTGTAGCGAACACATAGCCTGCGGTCTGGAGCTTCCAGTTCGCGCCAGCCTTGTTCTTGCCTATCTTGACCTTGCGTTCGACCTTGATCGCGGCTTGGGTGGCCGAGACGATCGTGATGTCCTTGATCTTCACATCCGTCACGTTGCTGCCGCACGCGGCGGGCGCGGTCGCAGGAGTCATCGCCGCGTCCCGTCGTCCCGTCTTCGGCGGCTCGTTGGTCGCGCACGCCCCGACGGCGGCGCTCAGCGCGACCGTGGCCCACAGCTGAATCAATCGGCTCATGTGACGCTCCCCATTGATGGGCCTGCTGCCGGCGACACGAAGCGCGCTCGGGTCGGATTCAGGCTCGTCGCATCATGCGCAAGAACTGCGGGCTTGTCGAGCCGGCAAGGCGCAGCGCGCGGCCGTTCGCGCTCAACTCTTTTTTTCCACATGCCCCCCGAACTGGAACCGCATCGCGCTCAGGATGCGGTTCTGAAACTCCGCCTCGCCGCGTGAGCTGAAGCGCGAATACAGCGCCGCCGTCAGCACCGGCGCCGGCACGGCCTCGTCGATCGCGGCCTGGATGGTCCAGCGCCCTTCGCCCGAATCCGACACGCGGCCGCCGAACTTGGCGAGTTGCGGGTCCTCGTTCAGCGCATTCGCCGTCAGGTCGAGCAGCCACGAGGCAATCACGCTGCCGCGGCGCCAGACCTCGGCGATGTCGTGCAGCGGCATGTCGTACTGGTAGTTCCCGGGGTCGCGCATCGGCGTGGTCTCGGCGTCGACCTCGTGCGTCGCGCTGCCGATGTTCGCGCCTTTCAGGATCGACAAGCCCTCGGCGTACGCCGCCATCATCCCGTACTCGATGCCGTTGTGGACCATCTTGACGAAGTGCCCGGCGCCGTTCGCACCGCAGTGCAGGTAGCCCTGCTCGGCCGTGCCGCTGCCATCGCGGCCCGGCGTGCGCGCGATCTCGCCGATGCCGGGCGCGAGGGTCTTGAAGACCGGGTCGAGCCGCTGCACGACCTCGGCCTCGCCGCCGATCATCATGCAGTAGCCGCGCTCCAGGCCCCACACGCCGCCGCTGGTGCCGACATCGACGTAGTGGATCTGCTTCGCCGCCAGCGCCTTGGCACGCCGGATGTCGTCGACGTAGTGCGAATTGCCGCCGTCGATCAGTGTGTCGCCGGGCGCGAGCAGCGGCAGCAGTTCGTCGATGGTCGCATCGACCACCGCCGCCGGCACCATCAGCCACAGCGCGCGCGGACGCGCGAGCTTCGCGATCTGGTCGGCGTACGAGGTGGCGCCGGTTGCGCCTTCCTGCGCCAGCGCCTGCACCGACGCGGCGGCGCGATCGAACACCACGCACGCCACGCCGCCCTTCATCAGGCGCCGCACCATGTTCGCACCCATGCGGCCGAGGCCGATCATTCCGAGTTGCATGCTTCGTCGCTCCAGATCACGCCCGCGGCGCGGATCGCGCATCGTAGTTCGGCCGCGCGATACTTGCGCGACGCCACGAACGCCGACCCATGAGCATCACCCCTGCCGACATCGAAGCCGCCGCCGCGCGCATCAGGCCACACGTCCACGAAACCCCGCTGTGGCGGCTGCCGGGCAGTGCCCTCGGCCTGCCGCCAGACGCACCGGCATTCGAGGTCTGGCTCAAGCTCGAGCACCTGCAACGCTCAGGCTGCTTCAAGGCGCGCGGCATGTTCAACCGGCTGCTGTCCAACCCGATCCCGGCCGGCGGCGTGATCGTCGCCTCGGGCGGCAACGCCGGCATCGCGACTGCGCTGGCCGCGCGCGCGCTCGGCGTGCGCGCCGAAGTGTTCGTGCCGAGCGTGAGTTCGCCGGCCAAACGCGAGCGGCTGGCCGCGCTTGGCGCCAAGGTGGTGATCGCCGGCGATGCATATGCCGAAGCGCTCGAAGCCTGCGAGGCACGCCAGCGCGAGACCGGCGCGCTGATGACGCATGCTTACGACCAGCCCGAGGTCGTCGCCGGTGCCGGCACGCTGGCGCGCGAGATCGAGATGCAACTGGGCGGCCTGCCCGATTCGGTGCTGGTCAGCGTCGGTGGCGGCGGGCTGATCGCCGGCATCGCCGCCTGGTTCGCCGGCCGCACCCGCGTGATCGGCCTCGAACCCGCGCTCGCGCCCACGCTCTGCCGCGCCCGCGAGGCCGGTGTGCCGGTCGACGTGGCGGTCAGCGGCATCGCCGCCGATTCGCTCGGTGCGCGCCGCATCGGGCGCATCGCGTGGGAGGTGACGCAACAGCACGTCGCACAGGCCGAGCTGCTCACCGACGACGCGATCCGCGCCGCGCAGCGTTTCATGTGGGCCGAGCTGAAGCTCGCCGTCGAGCCCGCCGCCGCGTTGCCGCTGGCGGCGCTGCAGAGCGGCGTCGTGCGGCCGCGCGCGGGCGAGCGCGTGGTGCTGATCGTGTGCGGCGCGAACGTCGATCCGGCGACGCTGAATTGAGGGGCCTGCCGTGCACCTGCTGATGCTCGGCGGCGGCGTCTTTCGTGGCGCACACACGCTGGCTCCGGCGATCGCCGCGTGGCGCGCCAATCCCACCTGAAGGGCACCGATGACCATCCAACTCAGCAAGGAATCCCGCGCTGCGGCGATCGCCTCGATCGAGCGCTACCACCAGGAAAACCTCGTCACTCGAATCGGCAACATCCAGGCCGCCGCGCTGCTGCACTTTTTTCTCGAGGAAATCGCCCCGAGCGTCTACAACCAGGCGATGGCCACGGTGCAGGAGCGCCTGATCGCGCGCGCGACCGAGGTCGACATCGAGTGCCACGAGCACGAGTTCACGCACTGGCACAAGCAACGCAAGAGGCCTTGATCGGCACGCAGCCCCGGGCCTGCCTAGAATAAACCCGACATGAACAAGCGCAACACCAAGCCGGCGCCGCCGGCGAACGACCGGCGTGCCGGTGCCGACCGCCGGCACCGCGACCTTGCGCTGCCGCCCGGCCAGCGCGACCGGCGGCGCGGCCTGGAGGAACGCAAGCCCGAGGTCAGCGAGATCGACATGTCGCCGTCGGAGTGGGACCAGCTCACCGGCCTGCCGCCGCCCAAAACGTAGGCGGCCTCGGCAGCGTGTCGCAGGCGCCTCCTCGTCGCCGTTGTTTCAGTGCTTGGCGACGCCGAGCCAGCGGTCGAGTCGCGCGCGATCGGCCAGCAGTTCCGCACTCGCGCCCTCGTGCACCACCGCGCCGCGATCGAGCACGACCGCGCGCTGCGTGATCGGCAGGATCATGCGCGGGTTCTGCTCGACGATGATCGCGCTCATGCCTTCGTCGCGCACCACCCGCGCCATCGAACGCAACAGCTCTTCGACGAGGATCGGCGCGAGGCCTTCGAGCGGTTCGTCGAGCAGCAGCAGCTTCGGGTTCAGCACCAGCGCGCGCGCGACCGCGAGCATCTGCTGCTCGCCGCCCGAGAGCTGGTTGCCCAGGTTCGACTTGCGCTCGGCCAGGCGCGGAAACAGCTCGTAAGCGCGCGCCAGCGTCCACGCGCCGGGGCGCGCGACCGCGCTCAGGTTCTCGTCGACCGTCAGCGACTTGAAGATGTTGCGCTCCTGCGGCACCCAGCCGATGCCGGCGGCGGCGCGCTGGTGCGGCGCCAGCGCGGTGACGTCATGCCCGGCGAGCGTGATGCGGCCAGCGTGCCGGCGCGTCACGCCGACCAGCGTGTTCAGCAGCGTCGTCTTGCCGGTGCCGTTGCGGCCGAGCAGCGCGAGCGATTCGCCCTGCGGCAGCACGAGATCGACGCCTTGCACGACGACGGCCTCGCCGTAGCCCGACCGCAGCCCTTCGACGCGAAGCAGCTCAGCCATGCGCGCTCTTGTCGAATGATTCGCCGAGCGATTCACCCAAATACACCGCCTTGACGCGCGGGTCGTTTGCGATCGCGTCGACCGAACCTTCGGCGAACACCGCACCGTTGACCAGCACCGTCACGCTCGACGCGAAGTTGAAGACCAGGTCCATGTCGTGCTCGATCAGCAGCACCGAGACCTCGGCCGGCAGCGCGTTGATGATGTCGAAGATCTCCTCGCGCTCGCCTTCGGGCACGCCGGCGACGGGCTCGTCGAGCAGCAGCACGCGCGGCTCGCAGGCCAGCGCGATGGCGATCTCGAGCAGGCGGCGCTTGCCGTAGGCAAGGTGCTTGACCTGCTGGTTCAGCACGTCGTCGAGGCGAAACTGCTTCAGCAAGGTGTCGCAGCGCGGCGCGACGCGCGCATCGGCGCCGAGCCGCTGCCACCACCGCCCGCCCAGCCCCAACTGCGCCGAGACACTGAGCGCGAGCGACTGCAGCGGCGTCAACTCGTTGAACAGCTGGTTGATCTGGAACGTGCGCACGATGCCGCGCCGCACTCTTCTGTGCGACGCGAGCTGCGTGATGTCGGCGCCGTCGAGCCAGATCGAGCCGGCGGTGGGTTCGAGCACGCCGGTCAGCAGGTTGATCAGCGTCGTCTTGCCCGCACCGTTCGGGCCGATCAGCGCGCGGCGAGCACCCTTCTCGACCGTGATCGAGACATCGTTCGTCGGCGTGATGCCGCCGAAGCGCTTCACGAGCCCGCGGGTTTCGAGAACGATCTCGCTCATCTCTTCTCAAGACCCATGCGTTTGAACCATTGACGCGGGCGGATCAGCTTCTCGCGCCCGACCAGCACGAGCACGACGAGGAAGATGCCAAGCCAGAAGTTCCAGTACTGCGGCGTCCAGGTCGAGATCAGGTCATGCAGCAGCTTGAACACGATCGCGCCGAAGATGCCGCCGTAGAGGTACCCGGTGCCGCCGATCACCAGCACCAGCAGCACCTCGGCGCTGCGGTGAAAGTCGAACACGTCGAGCGACGCGAAGCCGCTGGTCTGCGCGAGCAGCGCGCCGGCCGCGCCGGCAAACGCCGCGGCGACGGTGTAGACCGCGACCAGCCGTGCGTTCACCGACAGGCCGATGCTGGCGGTGCGCAGCCGGTTGTCGCGCAGCGCCCGCAGCGACACACCGAACGGCGAGTGCACCAGCTTGCGACCGACGAGCAAGCAGACGATTAGCACGAACAGCGTCCAGGCGTAGGCGGTGCGGCCATACAGGTCGAACTCGAAGCGGCCGAACGGTGTCAGCAGCGGGCCCATCACGACGCCTTGCAGGCCGTCGGCGCCGCCGGTCAGCCAGTCGAGCTTGTTCGCGAGCTCGTACAGGATCGACGCGACACCCAGCGTCACCATCAGCCGCGTCAGGTCGGAGCCGCGCAGGATCAGCAGGCTGCAGACCGCGCCGAGCGCCGCGGTGGCACCGATCGCGACGCCCATGCCGATCCACGGATCGGGCATCACCAGCTTCGCGAACAGCGCCGCCGTGTACGCGCCGAAACCGAAGAACGCCGCGTGGCCGAGCGAGACGATGCCGGCGTAGCCGAGGATAAGGTCGAGCGAGACCGCGAACAACGCGAGGATCGCGATCTCGTTCAGCAGCAGCGCGTGCGAGGGCAGCAGCGCCCACGACAGTAACAACGCAAGCAGCAACGCGCCTTCCCACCAGCGCCAGCGTGCGCTGCGCTTCAAGCCATCGGCAGCAGCGCTCACTTGCCACCCCCCGCCCGCGCGAACAAGCCTTGGGGCCGGATCATCAGGATCACGATCATCAGCGTGTAGACGATGAACGCGCCGAGCTTGGGCAGGTAGTACTTGCCGGCCACGTCGGCGACGCCGAGCAGCAGCGCCGCCAGCAGCGGGCCGGTGATCGTGGTCGTGCCGCCGACCGAGCAGACGATCAGAAAATAGATCATGAACTTGAGCGGAAAGGTCGGGTCGAGGCCCAGCACTTCGGCGCCCAGCGCGCCGCCGAGGCCGGCCAGGCCCGAGCCGACCGCGAAGGTCAGCAGGAAGATGCGGTTCACGTTGAGGCCGAGCCCGCCGGCGACGCGCGGATCGTCGACCGCCGCGCGCAACTGTGCGCCGAAGCGGGTGCGCGTCAGCACCGCCTGCAACGCGAGCGTGAGCAGCGCGCAGACGACGATGATGAACAGCCGGTACTTGCCGATGCCGACCCACTCGATGTCGAAGCGGCCCTGCAGCCAGGCCGGCAGCTGGATGTTCTGCTGCGATCCGCCGACGAAGTAGTCGACCGCGGTCACCGCGATGAACACCAGGCCGATCGAGAACAGCACCTGGTCGAGGTGCGGCTTGGCGTACATGCGCCGGTACAGCAGCGGCTCGAGCACCGCGCCGATCAAAGCGGCGCCGAGGAAGGCGAGCGGCAGGCAGACCAGGAACGGCACGCCGAGCCGGTTCATCAGCAGCACCGTGATGTAGCCACCCGCCATCGCGAACGCGCCGTGCGCGAGGTTGATGAAGTTCATCAACCCGAGCGTCACGGCCAGCCCGACCGCGAGCACGAACAGCAGCATGCCGTAGGCTATGCCGTCGAAGAGAAGCGTCAACATCTGTTCATGTCAGCCCCTCGCCCGACGGGCACGTCGGCCGATCCCCCGAGGGGATGGCGGGCCGGCTTGGGGCGGCCCGGCGCTCGGCCGCCGCGCTTCGATGAAGATCGCAATTCGACTTGATCACTTTGCCTTGCCGGGGTCTTTCACCGCCTTGATGACGTCGAACTCGACGTTGTACAAACCGTTGCCCATCGATGGCACGCGCTCGACCTTGCGGATGTAGACGTCCTGCACGATGTCGCGCGTCTGCGCGTCGATCAGCACCGGGCCGCGCGGGCTCTCGAAGATCTGGCCTTTCATCGCGGCGAGCAGCGCGTCACCGCCGGCGCCCTTGGTCGCTTCGAGCGCCTTGTAGATCACGCGCATGCCGTCGTAGCCACCGACCGCCATGAAGTTCGGCCGCATGCCTTTGTTCGCCGCTTGGAAGGCGTCGACGAACTTCTTGTTCGTCGCCGACGGGTGCGCCGCCGAGTAGTGGTGCGAGTTGACGACGCCGACCGCCACGTCGCCCATGTCGGCGAGCTGGTCGTCGTCAGTCACGTCGCCGGTGGCGATCAGCCGGATGCCCGACTTGTCGAGCCCGCGCTCGGCGAACTGCTTCATGAACGCCGCGCCCTGGCCCGAGGGCAAAAACACGAACAGCGCATCGGGCTTGGCGTCGATCACCTTCTGCAGCACCGGCGCGAAATCAGGCGCGCGCAGCGGGGTGCGCAGCTTGTCCATGATCTGCCCGCCGTTCAGGCGGAACTGGCTGTCGAAATACTTCTCGGCATCAAAGCCCGGGCCGTAGTCGGCGACCAGCGTCACGGCCTTCTTGATCTTGTTCTTCGCGGCCCAGTCGGCAATGCCGACCGTGACCTGCGGCAAGGTGAAGCTGGTGCGGACGATGTATGGCGAGGCCTCGGTGATGCTGGAGGTCGCCGCGGCCATCACGACCAGCGGCGTCTTGCTCTGCGTCGCCAGCGGCGCGGTCGCGAGCGCAGTCGGCGTGATGCCGAAGCCGGCGATCACCGTGACCTTGTCGTTGACGATCATTTCCTGCGCGATGCGCTTGGTCGCGTCGGGCACCGCGCCGTCGTCTTTCAGGATGACCTCGACGGTGCGGCCTGCGATCTTGTTGCCGTTCTGCGCCATCCAAAGCTTGACCGCGGCGTCGATTTGCCGGCCGGTCGAGGCCGACTGGCCGGTCATCGGCAGGATCAGCCCGATCTTGATCGGACTGGTGTCGGCGGCGAACGAACTCGCGGCAGCGCTCGTCGAGAGCGCGATGGCGAGCTGCAGGGCATGGCGTTTGGTGAGCATGATGTCTCCGGGGATTGCGGTGGAACTGGCCGGGATAAATGTAGCGAACTGTAGGCGCTGGCTATCATGGTTCAAACCCCTGCAACGAGACACACGATGACCGATCGCACCACACCGCCGTTCCGCGCCGATCACGTTGGCAGCTTCCTGCGGCCGAAGTTCCTGCTCGATGCGCGCGCGCAGCGCGCGAACGGCGAGATCACGCCCGAGCAGTTGCGTGCGATCGAAGACAAGGCGATCACCGAGATCGTGAAGTTCCAGGAAGACGTCGGCCTGCAGTCGGTCACCGACGGCGAGTTCCGCCGCACCTACTTTCACATCGATTTTCTGGAGCAGCTCGGCGGCGTGCAGTGCGCCCCGCCTGTGACCGTGATCCAGCCCGATGGCCGCGAAGAACTCGCGCCGCCGGTGATGCGCGTGGTCGGCAAGGTCGAGCACCTGAAAGACATCCAGCGCGCCGACTTCGAGTTCCTGAAGTCGCAAGTCAGCGCGGGCCGCACGCCGAAGGTCACGATCCCGTCGCCGACCATGCTGCACTTCCGCGGCGGCCGCGCCGGCATCAGCCGTGAGCATTACCCCGAGCTCGACCCGGCCTTCTACGACGACGTGGCCAAAGCCTACGGCGACGAGTTGAGCTCGCTCAGCGAGGCGGGCTGCACCTACGTGCAGATGGACGACACCAACCTCGCCTACCTGTGCGACGACAAGATGCGCGAGGCGGCGCGCCAGCGCGGCGACGACCCGAACGAGTTGCCGCACCGCTACGCCACCTTCATCAACAAGGTCGTCGCGCAAAAGCCTGCCGGCATGACGCTGGCGATGCACCTGTGCCGCGGCAACTTCAAGAGCACGCACGCGGCGGCCGGCAACTACGAGCCCGTGGCCGAGGCGCTGCTCGCCGAAATGAACCTCGACGCCTACTTCATGGAGTACGACGACGCGCGCTCCGGTGACTTCCGCCCGCTGCGCTTTTTGCCGAAGAACAAGATCGTCGTGCTCGGGCTGGTCACCACCAAGTTCGGCGCGATGGAGTCGAAGGACGCGCTCAAGCGCCGCATCGACGAGGCCGCGAAGTTCGCGCCGCTGGATCAGCTCTGCCTTTCACCGCAGTGCGGCTTCAGCAGCACCGTGCACGGCAACAACATCGCGGTCCAGGCGCAGCGCGACAAGCTCAGGCTGGTGGTCGAGGTGGCGCAAGAGGTGTGGGGCTGACGGGTTCGGTCACTGCCCCGCAGGCAGCGGCACCACGCCGCTGCGTCCGGCGCGAACCGACCTTCGAGACGCAAGGCGGCTGACCTGAGTTCAGGTGTTGCTATCGTCCGCGCACACTTTTCTCGCGATCCCATGCATTCGACGACGACTCCTGACGGGTTTGTGCCCTCCGACCTCACGGAAGGCCTTCTGGTCCACGTCGGGCCTCTGTACATGCGGCCGGCCACGACCACGGCCGCAACCGGCTTCGTGCTCGCATTCAGGGCCTTTGCGCAGCACGCAAACCGCTATGGCGTGGTGCACGGCGGCATGCTCGCCACGCTGGCCGACACCGCCATCGGCGCCAATCTGGCACGCACGAGCGGGCAGGTCGACACGACGCTGACATTCGAGCGCCAGCGCACCTTGCGCCAACTGTTCGCGACCGAGTTGCGCAGCCTCGGCCTGCATGAATGACGCGCGGCCTGTCTGCCGTTCTTCAGGCTTCGCGCAACGGCCGGTAGAACGCGCGGATCTCGTCGGCGAGCGCCTGCGGCTGCTCCCACGCCGCGAAGTGACCGCCGCGCGGCATCACCTGCCAGCGTCGGATGTCGGTGAAGGTCTTCTCGGCGAGCACGCGCGGCGGCCGCAAGATCTCGGCCGGGAATTCGCAGTAACCCATCGGCACATCGACGCTCTGACCGTCGGGGATCGGCCACGGCCCGTGGTGGCGTGCGTAATAGGGCCAGAACGACGAGCCGATCGCGCCGGTGAACCAGTACAGCGCGATGTTCGCCAGCAGCTCGTCGCGGTCGAACACCGATTCGACATCGCCGTGGCAGTCGGACCACGCTCGCATCTTCTCGCCGATCCAGGCCGCCAGCCCGGCCGGCGAATCGGTCAACGCGTAGGCGAGCGTCTGCGGGCGCGTCGCCTGCTGGCCGCTGTAGCCGGTTTCCTCGCCGAGCCACACGCCGACTTCGCGCAGGTACTGGCGCTCGGCCGCGCTGGTGCCGCTGATCTGCGCCGGGTCGCGGCGCAGCGGCAGCAGGTTGAGGTGCACGCCGATCGTCTTGTCGGGGTGCGCGAAACCGAGCCGCGCCGCGACCGACGCGCCCCAGTCGCCGCCCTGCGTCGCGAAGCGCGCATGGCCGAGCACCTCGGTCATCAACGTGGCGAACAGGTCGGCCATCTGTTCGACCGAGAAGCGCGGCTGGCCCGGCGTGAACGACAGGCCGTAGCCGGGCAGGCTCGGTGCGATCACCGTGAAAGCGTCGGCCGCATCGCCGCCGAAACGCGCCGGGTCGGTCAAGCGCGGGATCAGCGCGGCGAACTCGAACACCGAGCCGGGCCAGCCGTGCGCCAGCAGCAGCGGCATCGGGCGTGGGCCGCGGCCTTCGATGTGCAGATAGTGCAGATCGATGCCGCCGAGCGCGACCTTGAACTGCGGGAACGCGTTCAGTCGCGCCTCTTGCGCACGCCAGTCGAAACGGTCGCGCCAATGCGCGACGAGCTCGCGCATCCACGCCAGATCGGTGCCGTGCGACCAGCCGGCGCCGGGCGCCTCGTCGGGGAATCGCGTGCGCGCGAGGCGCTCGCGCAGGTCGGCGATCGCCGCGTCGGGCACGTGGAGTTGAAACGGTCGGGGTGACATCCTGACAGCCTAGCAGACGGTCGACCCCGGCCGCATCGAGACCGACCGCCATCGACAAGAGGCGCAGCCCGAATGCAGGCAAACCGATACAATGCAGTCATTGAATGCGCGACGAGGCAATGAAGATGGCGATGCTGACAGTTCGCAACCTTTCCGACGAGGTGCACCGGACCCTGCGCATGCGAGCGGCACGGCACGGCCACAGCATGGAGGCCGAAGTGCGCGAGATCCTGGAGTCCGCCGTCAGCCCGGCAGGAAGGGTCAAGCTGGGCTCGCTGCTGGCCGACATCGGCCGCCGGGCCAAGCTGACCGACCAGGAGTTCGCCGTCTTCTCGCAGGTGCGCGACAAGTCCCCCGCCCGTCCGTTGAGCTTCGAGTGATCCTGCTGGACACCAACGTGGTGTCGGAGCCGCTGCGCCCGGCACCCGACGCACGCGTGATCGAGTGGATCGACGCGCAGCCACTGGAAACGCTGTTCCTGTCAGCCATCACCGTCGCCGAACTGCGTGCCGGCGTGACGCTGCTGCCCGCCGGCAAGCGCCGCACGGGGCTGCAGCAGAACCTGGAGAAGCGCGTGCTGCCGCTGTTCGCAGGCCGTGTGCTGCCGTTCGACCTGGCCTGCACGTCGGCCTATGCGGTACTGCTTGCCAAGGCGCGGACCGCGGGGCTCGCCATTGCCACCGCCGATGGCTACATCGCCGCCATCGCTGCCGCCAACGGGTTCACGGTGGCCACCCGAGACACCGCCCCCTTCGAGGCCGCCGGCGTCGCCGTCATCAACCCGTGGCTGGGCTGAAGGCTCGGGTCTCGAAGCGTCTCGCATCGACTGAATCCCGGCGGCGCGCCGACGGCTGGCTCGGCATGTCTATGGCCTCAGAGTGTCAGGCCACAGGAAATACGGGCCAAATCTTGACTTCGCAACGTGCTCGCATCCGGCCTCGGAACCCTTGGGGGTCAGGCAATGCTTTCCCTCTTCCAGCGAGAGGTACCCGGACGCCACGAACCGATCAAGCATTTCACCTGTCCTCATCCCCAGCTTCTGAGCCAGCTTCGACGAGCTGAGCTTTCCGGGCGACGCATCGTCACCTTCGCCGCGCGCTCCCTCACTCGGCACTTCCGCCTTGGGGACTGGCTTGCCGCCCCCTTTGTTGACGTCGCTCGGGGCCGTGATTCGTTCGAGCGAAATACGCACCTCGTCGCTGATGCGGATGATCCGCTGCGCTTCCTCATAGGCGTCCTTGTACAGGGCCGCATCGTCTGAGCGGCGAATCAGGATGCCCATCTCGTTGTTGTTCACCTGGCTGAACTCGTACAGATTCAGGCTAGTGATGATGCACAGCTCCTCGTTCAGATAGCACTTGGCATGCAGGTTCTTGCAGAAGCTGGTCCGGATGTAGGTCAGGCCTCGCAGCCAGTCGATCTCTTGGGGCTGCAACTCGCTCTTGCCGTAAACGATACGGACATCGATCTTCAGCCTGTTCTTGTCCGACAGAAGTTCCTTCATGCGATCGTTGAGCTTCAAAAAGGGGCTGACCAGGACGAGGCGATCCTTCGCGTCCTTGATGAGCTCCTCCAGAAAGTAGTTCGTGGCGCTGGTGTTGAGAAACTTGGCCATGGGCATCCTTGAAAGAATCAGTCGAGGGCAGTCCGGGGCAGGGCCTTGGGCAGGCGATGTTTTCCAACTCACACCGATGGATCGAAGCCAGCGCCGTCGCTCGCAAACGCTTCATGCAGCGCCGGTGGCTCCGCGCATGGGCATCGCTGTCTTGCACTTCGGATAGCGCTTGCAGCCCCAGAAGGCCGCACCGCCCTTTCTCGGATTGCGCTCCACCATTTTGATGCCGCAGTTGACGCAGGTCGGCCGCCAATACTCACCCTCCAAGGCGACAGACAACAGTGCTCGCTGCTGCTCCGCAGTGCGCTTGGTGATGAGAGCGAGAAGCGCTTTCACGTCGAGCAAATTCACCCCGTTCTCTCCGGCGAAAGTGATTGCGTCGTCGGTGAACGTCGAGGTCGTGGCGAACTGCCCTCGCGAGACCCCTTTCGCGGCCATCACGCCTCGCAGCTCCCGCACCTTGTCAACGCCGACCCGCTTGCCCTGCCAATGCTTGCATTGGACAAGGCTCACCGGCCCGCTTGGGTGACTGCGCGAGTAGAGCCAAATATCGATCCCCTCGTCTGCCCCGTGCGACTGAGACTTCGTCTCGAATCCGGCTTGGGCGAAGAGGGCCTCTACGAGCGCCTCGAATCGACGCCACTCGATCACATCAAAGACCGCAGGTCCCCACGACTGTGGAACCGACACGGGCCTGCTGGTTCGCAGCGTCGACGCCGCTGCCACCCGATCGAATTCAGTCGCGGTCCGGTCCACCGGCGGAGCCACGTCCCGTGGACGTCGAAACGGTCTCGGCGGCGCCTCACTCACAGGTCGTCCAGGTTCAGCGGGCATTGATTGATTGCTCTGAACTTGCCACCAAAGCGCGCCGCAACCGATGGCAAGGAAGAGCCAGCCGAAAGGCGCGAATGACCTGAGCGCCGCGCCGAGCGCGGACGTGCCCAGGAACAGAGGAACGACACCCAGCAGAAAGCCGATGCCGATCAGCTTCCAGGCAAGGTCCGCTTGGTTGCGGCGCTTTCGAGTCTTGAATCGTCCACGTCGTGCCATGAGCTGACCTTGAAGTTTCCGGCAATCCTGACGAGCGAGACACTCCGGCTTGAAAAGGTCGCGCCGAAACTGTCACGTTCGAGTTCCATGTTCACTCATGGCAGCGGCGCATTGGGAGCCGCCGCGCCTGCGACAGCCTGTTCCTCGCCCGCATCGCGTTCGACGGCAACGCACAGCGGCACATCACTCACTCGACAACTTCCCGCTGCGCACCGCGACCGCGCCCGCCACCTTCGCGAGCGAGCGCCCGGCGCGCGCGTAGCGCTGCGACTCGCGCGCGAAGAACAGGCCGTCGGTGCGGCTTGCGACCGGGTGCACCACGCCGCTGATCGGCTCGACGACCTCGAACACGACCTCGCCGGCGCAGATCGCATCGCCCAACTCGCGCACGAAGACGACGACGCCGCTGACGGGCGCGCGCAAAACATCGGTCGCGTCCAGCGCTGTCGCCGGCGCGCGCAGCGGCGGCAGCGCCGGTGCCGGGCCGTCGACGATGCCGCGGTGGGTCAGGAACGCGACCAGCGCATCCGCATCGGCCGACGCCATCGGGTGCGACACCTCGGCCTCGCCGCGCAGCTCCAGCGTCACGCTCAGGCAACCCATCGGGACCGGATGCCGGCCGCGAAAGTGCGCCTCGAGTTGCCACCAGGTCTGCGAGCAGGCCTCGTCGAACGGGTTGTCGCCGGACTCCTCCGCGAGCAGCGACGCCCGCGCGCCGGTCAAGCGCGCCAGCGGCTCGCATTGCGGCCACAGCGCGGTGCCGGTGTACAGGTGCAGCAGCGATTCGCCGTCGCAGTGCAGGTCGAGCACGACCTCGGCATCGCAGGCCAGGCCGAGCAACGTCTTGCGCTGGCTCGCCAGTTCGGTCTCTTCGGGCAGTTCGGGGATCACCGAGCGCAGCGCGGCGCGAATGATTTGCGCGTTGGCCTGCGCGTCGGCGCCGAGCCGCCCTTCGAGCAGCGGCACGACCCGCTCGAACAGCGCCGGGTAGTGCCGGTTGAAGTTCTCGCCGCTGCCGAGCTCGAAACGGCCAACGTTGGCGAGCAGCACGGTCTGGCCGATGCCGATCGGGTTCGCGACCGGCACGACGACGACTTCGCCGCGCAGCCGGCCCTGTGATTCGAGCGCCGCCAGCCGCTGCCGCAGGTGGTGCGCGACCAGCATGCCGGGCAGCTCGTCGGCATGCAGCGAGGCCTGCACATACACCTTGCGGCCCGTGCCCTGCGGCCCGTAGTGAACGCTGACGATCTCGCGCTGCGTGCCGAGCGGCGAGCCGGCGAGCGGGTGGTTTCGGATGTGCATGAACTGACCTCGGGCGAGTCAGCACTGTAGCGGCCTGGCGCTCGCGGCAGACCGTTCAGGCAGCAGAATCACGGTCATGAATCCCACGCCGCCCTTTGCCGTGCAGCGCCTCGACCATGTCGTGCTGCGCGTCGCCGACCTCGACCGCTCGATCTTGTTCTACCGCGAGGTGCTCGGCTGCGAGCTCGTGCGCCGGCGCGACGACCTCGGCCTGGTGCATGTGCGGGCCGGCGCCTCGATGATCGACTTCGTCTCGGTCGACGGCCCGCTCGGCCGCAAGGGCGGTGCGCCGGCCGGCGCGCAGGCGCGCAACGTCGATCACGTGTGTCTGCGCATCGAACCGTTCGATGCGCCGGCGCTGATCGCCCACCTCGAACGCCACGGCGTCGCGGGCGACGCGAAGGTGGTCGACAACTTCGGCGCCGAGGGCGCGGGCCCGTCGATCTATCTGACCGACCCCGACGGCAACGCGCTCGAACTGAAAGGCGCGCCGCGGTGAGCACGCCAACCGCCACCTTGACCCTCCACGCCGCGCCGCGCTGGGCCTGGCTGCCGCCGATCGGCAGCGTGCGCTACTACCTGATGCTCGGCCTGCTGGGCGCGCTGGTGCTGGGACCGCTCGGCGGCGTGACCGCGTCGTACATGAACTTCTCGCTCGGCTTCTTCGTCGGCGGGCAGGTGCTGGCCGGCATCCTCGGCTCGACCGTGACCCTGGGCTACGGCCCCGAAGGCAAGCACGGCGCGAACTACATGCAGACCGCGGCGGCTTCGGTCGCCGGCATGGCGGGCATGGGCGTGCTGATCCAGGCGATGGTCTGGATGGGCCTGCCGCAGCCGCCGGCGTGGCAGCTGATGCTGTTCATGGGCGCGATCGGCATGTTCGGCGCCGGCGTCGGCATGCTGTACACGCCGATCCTCGTCGACCGGCTGCAACTCACGTTCCCGTCGGGCCTGGCGGTCGCGAACATCCTGCGCGCGCTGACCGACCCGGTGCTGCTGCGCCAGTCGATCGCGCGGCTCGGCACCGGCATGGGGCTGGGCGTGTTCGGCGGGCTCGGCGCCGCGAAGCTCGGCTTTCTGGGTGCGATCGAGCTCTCGACCTCGACCCTGGGCGCCGGCATGCTGGTCGGCGCGCGCATCGGTATCGCGGCACTCGTCGCGGGCTTGACCGGCCACCTGCTGATCCCCTGTTTCATCTCGATCGGCTGGCTGCAAGCCGGCGATCCGTTTCGCAAGATCACCTTCCTGATCGGCCTCGGGCTGATCATGGGGGCGGCGATTCTCGACATCGGTCAGATCCTGATCGAGGCCGTGCGCCGCTGGCGCGTGGTGGCGCCGGTCGCGGTGCCGCAGGTCGAAGAAACCTGGAAGCGCACCAGCACCGGCCGGCTCGTCGCGTGGGTCGTGTTCTGGGGCGCAATGGTGGTGTGGGTCGGCGCCAGCCTGCTGCACCAGCCGGTGTTCTTCATGGCGATCGCGATCGCGCTGGTGTTCGTGTTCGCGATGGTCAACGGCATCTCGCTCGGCATCAGCGACAGCAACCCGATCTCGTCGGCCTTCGTCACCGCGGTCGTGCTGATGGCCGCGCTCGGGCTGAAGGACCCGACCGTCGGCCTGATGGCCGGCGGCATCCTGCTCGTCGCGTGCAGCGTCGCCGGCGACATGCAGCAGGACCGCTCGACCGGCTGGCGGCTGGGCACGCCGCGCACGATCCAGTTCCGCTTTCAGGTGATGGGGCTGGTGGTCGGCGCGATCCTCACGGTCGGCTTCGCGAAACTGTTCATGAGCGCCTACCCGGTGCTGGCGCTCGACCAGACCGTGCAGAGCGCCGCCGCGCAGTCGTCGCAATGGCAGTCGACGATGACCTACAAGTTCGTCGGCGTGCTGCGCAGCCTGACCGACGACAAGCCGTACCAGCGCCACGCGATCGTGCTCGGCATCGCGATCGGCTTGGCGGTGCAGATCGCGCGCAAGGTGTTGTTCGCGAGCCCGGCCTACCGGCGCTTCACGGCCAGCGGCAGGCTCGGTGGCGCGAGCGATTTCGTCATCGACGCGGTGCTGCTGCCTTCGCCCTACGCGTATTCGTTCGGCACCTTCCTCAGCATCGCGACCTCGACCTGGTTCGCGATCGGCGGCGTGATCAGCAGCATCGCAAACTGGCTCGGCAGGCGCGGCACACCGGCCGGGCAAGGCGACGATGCGCTCGCCGACGACATGAGCACGACCTCGCTGATCGGCGGCGGCCTGATCGCGGGCGATGCGCTCGCGGCGCTCGGCCTGGGCGTCGCCGGCCTGCTCGCGACCGTCGCAGGCTGAACGCTGCGGCACGCGCGGCCGCAAGCAAATCTATCGTCTGAATGTTCGACAGACGGCTTTTCGTCGGGGTGTCTTCGCCCACACTGCCGGCCATGGTCCGCCACCCTTTCATGCGCAGCAAGCTCTTCGTGCCCGGCGCGCGCGCGGAGCTGTTCGACAAGGCGCTCGCGAGCGCGGCCGATGCCGTGTCGTTCGACCTCGAGGATTCGGTCGCGCCGGCCCTGAAGGCACAGGCGCGGCGGCTCGTCGAGGCGGCGGTGAGCGCGGCGACGCTCAAAAGTGCGCGACCGCTGATCCTCGTGCGCGTCAACCCGCTGGACAGCCCCGAATTCGAGGCCGACCTGCATGCCGTGCTGCGCCCCGGGCTCGACCTGCTGAACCTGCCGAAGCCCGGATCGGCGGCCGACGTGCTGCGCGCGGTCGCCGCGATCGAGCGGGCCGAAGCGGCGAACGGCGTCACGCAGCCGATCGGCCTGTTGGTCACTATCGAGACCGCCGCCGCGCTCGGGCGCGCCGCCGAGATCGCCGCGGCGCACCCCCGCGTCGTCGGGCTGCAGCTCGGCCTGGCCGACCTCTTCGAGCCGCTCGGCATCGCCCGGTGCGACCCTGCCAACGTGCACGCCGCGATGTTCGCGCTGCGCATCGCGGCCGGTGCGGCCGGTGTGTTCGCGTGCGACGCGGCGTTCGCCGATCTGCACGATCTGGCCGGCTTTCGGGCCGAGGCACAGATGGCGCAGCGCCTGGGCTTCATCGGCAAGAGCTGCATCCACCCGAACCAGATCGACGCGGCAAACCAAGTGTTTCGTATCGACGCCGACGCGCTCGCGGCGGCGCAGCGCATCGTTGAGGCGGCGCGCAATGCCGGCGATCGCGCGGCCTTCGTCGTCGACGGCCGCATGATCGACCCGCCTTTCCTGAAGCGCGCCGAGGCGATCGTCGCCGCCGCGCACGCTTCGATTCCCCCGACCTGATCGCGACCCGCTGCTCATGACCCGCCTCCGTTTTCGTTCCTGTTCCCGCACGAGCTTGCGCGCCCTGTTCGCCGCGTTCTTGGTGAGCTTGCTGCTGCCGTCGATCGGCCATGCCGAAAGCCTGGCGTCGCTGCGCACCGGTACGTTGCCGGCGCTACCCGGCAACGCTGCGGCCGACACGCTCGCGGTCGTCGACGGCCGCCCTGTCGCGATCGGTGCGGCCGGCAGCTGGGTGCTCGCCGAAGACCGAAAAAGCTGGGCGGCATCGCCCTGGAAGCCCGATGCGCCCGGAGCGCGCGTGGCCAGCAACGGCAAACAGGTCTTTTTGTTGCTGGGCCGCGCCGACACGGTCGAGCGCGTCACGCGGCTCACGCTCGCGGGCGGCGTACCGACCACGCAGGCGCTGCCGCCGCTGCCCGAGCCGCTCGCGTCGGCCCAAGGTGCGGTCACCGCAGACACGCTTTACCTCGCCGGCCTCGATGCCACCGGCGCCACCCGCCTGCTGCAGATCACGCCCGGCAGCGCGGCGCCGCAGTGGGTCTCGCGCCCCGGATGGCCCGGCAATGCCGGGCCGAGTTCGCTGCTCGCCCAGACCGGCGCCGTCTTCGTCACGACGCACGCAGCCGATGGTGGATTCGACCCGATGTGGCGATGGTCGGCCGACAGGGGCTGGCAGCAAAAGCCCGCAGTACCCGGCAGCGTGAACGGCCCGGCACGCGCGCTCGGTCAGGCGCACAGCTTGTACCTGGTGAACGAGCCGGGCGGAGCGACCTTGAAAACGATGCACACCATCACCGGCTCGTGGGCGACCCTGCCGCTGCCGGTCAACGCGCTGCTCGGCGCGACCTCGGTGACGCCGTGGCGCGACGGCCTGCTGTGGCAGGTGCGGCGGATCGACCACGCAAGCACATTCGGCACGGCCGAGATCGAATCCGGCAAGCTGCTGCTGCGCTGGCTCGACTGGATCGTGATCGGCGTCTACCTCGCCTCGATGCTCGGCATCGGCCTGTACTTCTACCTGCGCGAGAAGCGCAACTCGACCGCCGATTTCTTCGTCGGTGGCCGCAGCATCCCGTTCTGGGCCGCCGG
>JANXVK010000405.1 GCA_025351675.1 Rhizobacter sp. | reverse complement strand
ACGCGCGATTTGCGGATCCATGCCGACGCGGTCGAGCTGCGCGTGGATGAACTCGATCAGCTTGGCGCCGGTGCTCCAGCCCTTCGGCGAGGGTGCGACGATGACCGCGTTGCGGCCCTTCAGCGCGTTGATGATCTTGTTCGCCGGCGTCGCGCCCGGGTTCGTCGACGGCGTGATCGCACAGACCACGCCGACCGGCCGCGCGATCTCGACGATGCCGGTGGTCGCGTCTTCCGAGATCACGCCGACCGAGCGCGCGTGCTGCAGGTCGCGCAGCAGCCCGAAGGTCTTGCGGTGGTTCTTGCGGACCTTGTCATCGACGTTGCCGATGCCGGTGTCGGCCACCGCCAGCTCGGCCAGCTCGCGGTTGCGCGCCGGCTCGATGATGGCCCAGCCGGCCGCGGCGACGACCATGTCGACCTGTTCTTGCGACCAGGTTTCGTAATGGCGCTGCGCGGCGCGTGCGCGCGCTACCAGCGCGGCGATCTCCGACGGCGCGGCCGCGACCGCCTTGCGCGACAAGGCCTGGGCCGTCACCCTCGAGCCAGCCCGAGCAACTGCCGTGCTTCGGCCGGCCCCGCGACGTGGCGACCGAATCCCGCGGCGGCATCCGCGACCTTCTTCACCAGTTCGGCATTGCTGGCCGCGAGGCGCGACGGATCGAACTTGATGTTGTCCTCCAAGCCGGTGCGGACGTGGCCGCCCGTCTCCAGGCACCACTGGTTGACCTCCCACTGAAACCGCCCGGTTCCCGCGGCGACCCAAGTCGCGTCGGGCAACACCTCGGCCAGCTCGGACCGCAGAAAGTCGAAGACGCTGCGGCGCGCCGGCAGCGCATTGGCGATGCCGAGCACGAACTGCACATGCAGCGGCCCTTTGACCAGACCCTTCTTCACCAGGTTTGCCGCGTTGTAGAGCATGGCCAGATCGAACACCTCGATTTCGGGCTTGATGTCGTACTCGAGCATGGTGCGCGCAAGCCCCTCGACGAAATCGGGCGGGTTTTCGTAGACGTTGGTCGGGAAGTTCACCGAGCCGGTGGCGAGCGACGCCATGTCTGGACGCAGGCTCAGCATCGATGCGCGCGCAGCCTGGTCACGCCCACGGCCACCGGTGGAGAACTGGATGATCATGCCCGGACAGTGCTTGCGCACGCCCTCCTGAACCTGCGCGAACAGGGCCGGGTCGGAGCTCGGGCTCTCGTCTTCCGAGCGCACATGGATGTGCACCAGCGACGCGCCGGCCTCGAAGGCCTCGTGCGTCGATTCGATCTGTTGCGACGGCGTGACCGGCACGGCGGGCGTGTCCTTCTTTCGCGGCAGCGCGCCGGTGATGGCCACGGTGATGATGACGGGTTCGCTCACGTTGTTTCCTTCTGTCGGGTGCATTGCAGCCCGGTATCGTCGCTGAAACTTTCGTTCATCGAACTAGCGATTTCATTATTGCGCTGCGCGAAAAGCTGTGGAAGAATTTCGTTTCTAACTATTTATCTTTCGACGAACGAAATGTTGAATCAGTTTCAGTCGACCCCCGAAGGGATTCATCAGTGAACAGCAAGCCCCTCGACTTCAAGGATGTTCTTCAACTCGTCGAGTTGATCGAGTCCTCGTCGAACTTCAGCGAAATCCGCTTGCGCACCGGCGAGGTCGAGGTCGAACTGCGCCGGCACGGCGCATCGGCGCCCGCGGCGCAACGCGAACAACGTGCGCCAGCGGCACCGACGGCGACGGCGACCGCCGTCGCGAACCCTTCGCCCGTTTCGGCGGCGACGAAGCCCTTCGAGCCCCGCGAAGGCACGACCGTCGTCACCGCGCCGATGGTCGGTACGGTCTACCGCGCGCCGGAGCCGACCGCCAAGCCGTTCGTCGAGGTCGGGCAGGCGGTCGCGCCGGGCGACCCGCTGTGCATCATCGAAGTCATGAAGCTGATGAACTCCATCAGCGCCGAGTGTTCTGGCGTGATCACCGAGATCTTCGTCGCCGACGGCGAGGCGGTTCAGCACGGCCAGAACCTGTTCGTGATCTCCCCGGCTGAACGCACGTCGTGACGGGTCCGACGCGTCCGTTTCGCCGTGTCCTGGTCGCCAACCGGGGCGAGATCGCAGTGCGCATCCAGCGCGCCTGTCGGGAGCTCGGCCTGGAAGTCGTGCAGGTCTACTCCGAGGCCGACCGCGACTCGTTGGCCGTGCAGCTCGCCGACCATGCGGTGTGCATCGGCCCGGCGCGCTCGGCCGACAGCTATTTGCGGGGTGACCTGATCCTTCAAGCCGCCCGTGCGTTCCAGGCCGACGCGATTCACCCCGGCTACGGCTTCCTCTCGGAGAACGCCGCCTTCGCCGCGCTGTGCGAGCGCGAAGGTGTCATCTTCATCGGGCCGCCGAGCAGCGTCATCGCGACGATGGGCGACAAGGCGTCCGCACGCGCACAGGCCATGGCAGCCGGTGTGCCGGTCACCCCCGGATCGAGCGGCATCGTGGAGACCGCCGAAGCGGCGCTGGGCGTCGCCTCGGAGCTCGGCTACCCGGTGATCCTGAAAGCCGTCGCCGGCGGCGGCGGACGCGGCATGCGGATCGTCGAGCGGGAAGCAGATCTGCGTGGGCACTTCGAAGCCGCGGTGCGCGAGGCCATTGCAGCATTCGGCAATGGCGCGATGTACGTCGAGAAGTACCTGACGAACATTCGACACGTCGAGATCCAGGTGCTGTCCGATGGCGAGACGGTGCTGCATCTCGGCGAGCGCGATTGCTCGTCGCAACGGCGCAACCAGAAGCTCGTCGAAGAAAGCCCGTCACCGGGTTTGTCGGCGCCGATGCGCGAGGCGATGGGCGTCGCCGCGGTGACGCTGTGCAGGCACGTCGGCTACCGCAGCGCCGGCACGATCGAGTGCATCCACGACCCCGCGCAGAACCGCTTCTATTTCATGGAGATGAACACGCGCGTGCAGGTCGAGCACCCGGTCAGCGAATGCGTCACCGGCATCGACATCGTGAAGGAGCAGATCCGCATCGCGCAGGGGATCCGCCTGTCGCTGCGCCAGCAGGACGTGGTGCTGCGCGGCCACGCGATCGAGTGCCGCATCAACGCCGAGGCGCCCGACCGCAACTTCGCGCCCTGCCCCGGCGTGATCGGCGACCTGCGCTTTCCCGGCGGCCCGGGCGTGCGCGTCGACTCGCATGTCTTCAGCGGCTACCGCGTGCCCCCGAACTACGACTCGCTGCTGGCCAAACTGGTGTGCTGGGGCCGCGACCGCGACGAAGCGCTGGCGCGCATGCAGCGCGCGCTGGCCGAACTCCGCATCGACGGCGTCGAGACGACCGCGCCGTTCCTCGCACGCCTGCTTGCCAGCGACGTGTTCCTCCGCGGCGAGGTGGACACGCGCTACGTCGAACGTTTCATCCAGGAATCCATCACATGACCGCCGCCCCCTCCACGATTGCATCCGGCGAACAGCGCTTCGGCCTGATCGACGTGACGCTGCGCGACGCCCACCAGTGCCTGTGGTCGACGCGCATGACGACGGCAATGATGACGCCGATGCTGTCGACCATCGACCGCATCGGCTACGAGTACATCAACATCCTCGGTGGCGCAGTGTTCGACGTGCAGGTGCGCTATCTGCATGAGAACCCGTGGGAGCGCGTCGGCTTGCTGTGCGACCACCTGCGCACGCCGTGCGATGGACTTACCCGAGGGCAGAGCCTGTACACCTTCGAGCTGTTTGCAGACGACTTGGTGGCACTGAACTCGAAGGCGCTGGCGCGCCGCGGCCTGAAGGTGCTGACGGTGTACGACGCGCTCAACGACATGCGCAACATCGAGTCGTCGGTCGTCTCCGCGCACGAGGCGGGCATGTCGGTGAACGCGATGATGGTCTACACGCTCTCGCCGGTGCACACCGACGCGTACTACCTGGAGCGGGCGCGCGAACTGGTGGCGCAGAAGGTCGAATTCATCTCGATCAAGGATCCGACCGGCCTGCTCACGCCGGAACGCGCCGAGACCTTGTTCCCGGCGGTGGTGGCGGCGGTCGGCGGCATCCCGCTGCAGCTGCACATGCACTGCCAGTCGGCGCTGGCGCCGCAGGTCTACGAGGTCGCGATGCGCAGCGGCTTTCGCTATGGCCACACCGCCGTCGAGTCGCTCGCCAACGGCGCCTCGCTGCCGGCGGCCGAAGAGATCGACGACCGCGCGCGCGCGCTGGGCCTGCGGACCGGCATCGATCGCCGCGCGCTGGCCGACGCCAGTGGCTATTTCGCGTGCCTCGCCGAACGCGAACGCAAGCCGCGCGGCAAGGTGGCCACCTACGACCCTGCGCTTTACGAGCATCAGGTGCCCGGCGGCATGATCTCGAACCTGCGCTCGCAACTTGCCGGCATGGGCATGGAAGCCCGCATGCCGGAGATCCTCGAGGAGGCCGCACGGGTACGCAAGGACCTGGGCTATCCGATCCTCGTCAGTCCGTTCGCCCAGTACATCATCACCCAGTCGGTGCTCAACGTCGTGCAGGGCGAGCGCTACAAGACCATCCCCGACGAAGTGCGCAAGTACGCGATGGGGTTCTACGGCCGGCTCGCGGCGCCGCCGTCCGCCGAGTTCATGGACAAGGCCCGGATCGACGCCTCCGAGATCGCCACCGAACGCGCCGCCGCCCAGCTGGCACCCGCGCTCCCCCGCCTGCGCCAGGAGCTTGGCAGTTCGGCCTCCGACGAAGACCTGCTGCTCGCCGGCTTCTACGACCGCAGCTTGCTCGAGCCGCTGAAGAAGCCGGCGCCGGCGTACCGGTTCGGCACCACGCCGCTGATGGAGCTGCTTCGGTTCATCGAATCGCGCGGCGACGTTCAACAAGCCCGCATCAAACTCGCTGGAACGGAGATCACGTTGTCGGCCTGAACCCTTCGCCCCAACGCGACACGGCCCGCAACCCCACAGACAGGCCGGCGCGTCAACCCCAAACTGGAGACAAGACATGATCCCTTCGAGACTTTCGCTGTCGAAACGGCGCCTGCTGGTGTCGCTGTGCGCGGCAGCGGCACTGCCCGGCATCGCCCACGCGCAGACCGCACCCGCGGCAACCGAGTGGGGCTGGCCGACGCCCTACGCCAAGGTCTCGGACAAGTCGATCGCGTGGCTGAAGGAAAAGAACTGGTGGCCGATCCAAGTCGCGTTCCAGGCACCGTGGTCGGGTCAGAACACCGTCAACATCGTGATGGACCGGATGGGGCTGATGGCGCAGCGCGGCGTCGAGGCGAAGTGGACCGCGTTCGCCTCCGGCCCGGCCATCAACGAAGTGTTGATCTCGGGCCGCTACCAGGCCGGCAGTGGCGGCAATTTCCCGTTCACGACGCTGGTCGATCGCAAGATCCCGGTCAAGGCGATCGCGATCCAAAGCCCCAACCTCCTGCATGCGCTGGTCGTTCCGAAGGACTCGCCGCTGAAGACGATCAAGGACTTGAAAGGCCAGAGCCCGCCAGCAACGATCGGCTTGGTGACCGGCTCATCGGCAGAGTTCTATTTTCAGATGAGCGCGCAGATCAACGGCATCGAGATCGGCAAGGACGTCATTCTGAAAAACATGCCCCCGGGCGAGCAGATGAGCCTGCCCAAGGGCATCACCGGCATCGTGGCGTGGGACCCGACGCCGACGATGATGACCGAGGAACGCAAGAACGGCCGCATCATCGATACGATCTTCCCTTACAACATCTACGAGGGCCAGTTCTACCTGCGCCAAGAGCTGGTCGACAACGTGCCCGATGTCGCGCAGGCCTTCTCCGATGCGTTCGCGGAGGCGACGCTCTGGACTCGTCTGAACCCCGAGAAGGCGGCCGCGCTGATGGGCGAGGACCCGAACCTCAAGAACTACACGAAAGAGATCCTGCTGCAGCAGGTTCGTGCCTACAACAACTTCTACAAGCCGACCCACATCTTCCCGGACGCCGAGTTCTACGGGCAGGTCAACGAGCCGATTTTCAAGTGGCTGCATGAGTACAAGCGCATCACTCGGCCGCTGACCGCCGCCGATTTCGCCGCCGCCGTTGACGATCGTTTCATGCGCACAACATTCGGCAAGCTCGGCTGGGCGGTGCCCAAGAAGCCGCCGTTCCTGCCGGAAGCCTGGCAAGGCAAGCCGAACCAGCCGCCTTACCCACCGTACGTGAACTCGTCGTCGACCACCACGCCGCAGTCATTCCCGGAGGTCGGCGACCTGACGAAAACCTGGGCCTTCGGCGGAAAGACCTATCAGCCGTGAGTCTGGAGGCAGCAGTGTCCGCGCCGGGTGCGCGACCGGCGGTCAGCCTGCCCGCCCCGCACGGGTGGGGCCGTGTACTGCGCGCGCGACTGACCCGGTTCGCGCTGCCGGCTTTGCTGCTGCTGGTGTGGCAGGGCATCAGCCTGTTCGTGCTCGACGAAACCACGCGTGCCCTGCTGCCGCCGCCCACGGCGGTGGCCGTCGCGGGCTGGGAATTGCTCGCCTCAGGTGAGCTGCTGCGCCACCTGTTCGACTCGCTGCGCCGCGAGGCCGTGGCGCTCGTCTGGGCGCTGACCGCCGTGCCGCTCGGCGTCGCGATGGGCTGGTGGAAGCGCGTCAACGACCAGCTCGATCCGCTCGTCGAGATCCTGCGGCCGATCCCGCCGCTGGCCTGGATTCCGCTGTCGATCCTGTGGTTCGGGGTCGGCGACATACAGAACCAGTTCATCATCTTTCTCGGCATCTTCTTTCCCATCCTGCTGAACACGATCACCGGGGTGCAGGGGGTCGAGCCCAACCTGGTGCGCGCGGCGCGCTGCCTCGGTGCCAACGAAGCGGCGATCCTGCGCCGCGTGGTGTTGCGGGCGGCGCTGCCGCAGATCGTCACCGGCGTGCGCATCGGCCTGGGCGTCGGCTGGATGGCGCTGGTGGCGGCCGAACTCGTCGGCGCCAACTCGGGGCTGGGTTTCATGATCAACGACGCTCGCACGCTGCTGCGCACCGACATCGTCATCGTCGGGATGATTGCGATCGGCCTCGTGGGCCTGACGATCGACCTCGCCATTCGCGAACTGAGCCGCCGCGCACTGCCGTGGTCGCGCTCGATGCAGCACTAGCCGGAGAACGCGATGAGCGCCGTCAGCATCCAAAACGTCACCAAGATCTACCCCGGCCACAGCGACCGCGATCCGCCGCTCCTCGCGCTCGACGACGTGAGCTTCGAGATCGCCGACCGCGAGTTCTGCTCGATCATCGGCCACAGCGGTTGCGGCAAGACCACGCTGCTCAACATGCTGGCCGGCTTTGAGCAACCGACGGCGGGCCGGATCACCGTCGACGGCAAGGCCGCCGGCGGCCCGACCTGGACACGCTCGATGGTGTTCCAGGACTACGCGCTGTTCCCGTGGCTGACGGTGGCGCAGAACATCGCATTCGGCCTTGAGATGAAGAAGGTGGCGCCAGCCGAGCGCGCCCGGATCGTCGCCGACCAGATCCGCCTCGTGGGCCTGGCGGGTTTCGAGCAACGCTATCCGCACCAGCTCTCGGGCGGCATGCGCCAGCGCGTGTCGATCGCACGTGCGCTGGCCGTCGATCCCGAAGTCCTGCTGATGGACGAGCCGTTCGCCGCGCTCGACGCGCAGAACCGCGCGCTGATGCAGCGGGAGATGGGACGCCTGCTCGCCGAGGCCGACGTCGCCACCCGCAAGACGATGGTGCTGGTGACGCACAGCATCGAAGAAGCCATCCTGCTGTCCGACCGCATCGTCGTGCTGTCGGCCCGGCCGGGGCGCGTTCGGGAGGTCGTGCGGGTCGAGTTGCCGCGCCCGCGCGACGAAGACGATCCCCGCTTCATCGCGCTGCGGCGGCATCTGCGCACGCTGATCAACGAAGAAACCGCCGAGCGCACCGCGCCGGCATCCTGATCCGCACCCGACTCGCGCGCCGTGGACAGCACGCTCGCCTGGACCCTGGTCATCGCCACCGTCGGCGGGCTGGTGCGCGGCACGACCGGCTTTGGCGCGGCGATGGTGATGACGCCGCCGCTCGCCTTGCTGCTGGGCCCGAAGGTCGCGGTGCCAGTGACGCTGCTGCTCGAGACCTTCGCGGCCGCGCCGATGCTGCGCTCGGCGGCCGCGATCGCGCGTTGGCGCGTCATCGCGCCCATCTGCGCGGCGGCCGTGCTCGCGGTCCCGTTGGGGGGCCTGCTGCTCGCCGCGGCCAGCCCGCTGACGCTGCGCCGAATGATCGCGTTGACCGTCGTCGTGTTCTCGCTGGCCCTGCTGTCGGGGCGCCGGTATCAGGGAGCGCAACGCCTGCCGACCTCGATCGGGCTGGGCGCACTGAGCGGCACGATGCTCGGCGCGACCAGCATCGGCGCACCGCCGGTGATCCTGTACCTGCTGTCGGGGCCCGATCCGGTTGCCGTCACGCGTGCGAATCTCACCCTCTATGTCATGGTCATCTCGGGCGCGGGCCTCGTGATGCTGTGGGCCAGCGGGCTGCTGACCCTGCCGACGCTGCGCATGGCCGCGCTCCTGACCCTGCCCTTCGTCGGCGGCGTGCTGCTCGGCGCCCGATTGTTCGCACGCTTCTCCGATCAGCGCTTCCGGCAGCTGACGATGGTCTTCATGTTTTTGGTGTCCCTGGGTGTGCTGTTCGCATAATCGGATCCCGCGAACCGCTTCATCGCCATGACCAGAACCGCCGACGCCGCTGCCCGAACTGCTTCGCCGCTCGCGCACGGCCAAGCCGAGCCGTCGAGCACCGAATCGATCGCGCTGCGGGCATTTGCGTTGCTCGAACAGGTCGTCAACGCGCCAGGGCCGATGTCGCTGGACGAACTCACGCTCGCGCTCAAGCTCCCGAAGCCAACGGTCTACCGGATCCTCAACCTGCTGATCGACGCGAACCTGCTGCGGCGCGAGCGAACCAGCAAGCGCTATTCGGTCGGCCCGCGCCTGACCTCGTTCGCGGTCGACCTGTGGCGCAGCGACATGCTGCGAACCCAGTGGCACCACGCGCTCGAAGACGCCGTCGCCGAGACCGGCGAGAGCTGCAACCTGACCATGCTGGAGAATCATCAGGTGCTCTACCTCGACCGCGTCGAAACCTCACATCCGCTGCGCCTGCACCTGGATGTGGGCACGCGCGTGCCCTTGCACTGCACCGCCAGCGGCAAGCTTTTCCTGAGCCAGATGAGCGAGGCCGAGGCGCTGCGCGTTCTCGGCACCGAGCCCTATCCGCGCTTCACCGCGAAGACCATCACCGCGTTCA
The DNA here is from genome assembly GCA_025351675.1 of Rhizobacter sp. Lineage (GTDB taxonomy): Bacteria > Pseudomonadota > Gammaproteobacteria > Burkholderiales > Burkholderiaceae_C > LMDS01. The sequence goes on along the minus strand of JANXVK010000405.1, from coordinate 608 downwards.
AGCCCTTGCAGGCTGAACTCGCAAAGGTGCGCAGGAGCGGAGTCGGAACCCACGACTGCGAGCGCTTCGACGACTCCGTGGCGATCGCCGTTCCGGTGCTGGGGGCCAACGGCGAGATTCTCGCGGCCGTGGCGATGCACGCGCCGTCGTCACGCGCCAGCATCAAGAGTTGCAAGGGCTTCGTCAGCGCACTGCAGCGCGCCGCGGCGGTCATCGCGACGACCCTGTCGCCGGTCCAGACCACGGCGACGAAAGCCGCGACCCGCTCGCGTGCACCCAAGGCCCCGGCACCCTGAACGGCCCACGACTCAGCGCAGCCTCAATGTTGAACGACGACGCGGCGCTCGTGGCCGGCACCACCAGCGGCCGCTGATCATCGGTCGGGGGATTCGCATGGTGGCGTGACGGGGTGTTGGCGCCGACCGAAAACTGACTCACTGGGGATGCGGACGATTTCTTGGACTACTTGGAAGGTAGTTCATGTTTTCATACGAGGACCGGCTTCGAGCCGTGCAGCTCTACATCAAGCTGGACAAGCGCATCGGCTTGACCATCCGTCAGCTCGGCTATCCGACGAAGAACGCGCTCTTGAGCTGGCATCGCGAGTT